>JAKOSS010000630.1 GCA_029777145.1 Acidobacteriota bacterium
AAGTCGATCCTCAGCAGACCGTCCGGCAGGGGCGCGCAGAACGGATGAAACGCAAGTACCGTCGCGAGAATGATCGTAACCGCGACCGGCGGCACGATCCGCGCCGGCTTGTCCGCAAATGGATCCCAACGCGAGACCCGGCAAGCGGCAAGCAACACCGGAATGAAATAGACGACGTAAAGGATTGCGCCGAACCCGCCGTAAACCGGGACGCGAAAGCCATGGGATCCGGCGGCTTCGAAGATCTCCGGAAGCCCGAGAAGGATCGAATTGAGCAGACCCGTGAGCGTCGCGAAAGGAACCGCCAACCGGTCGCTGACGACCGAAAGAATGGCCGTGAAGAACGCGGCGAGGCATTCAAACGCAAGCCAGAATCCGACCCACAGATTGAGAACTATCGAACCGGGCGCGACGCGGTTGAAATACCAGATCGACAGCGGCAGCAACGACAGTTGCGCGGTCAGGGACACGACGATGCCGTCGAAGATATACCCGACCGTTCGCCGGACCGCATCAGGCAACCATGGCTTTTGCGGTTTTGCGATCCGTGCCGACCAGACGTTTCGCGCGAGTTCGATCCGCCAAACGGCCGGATCCCAGTAAAGCAATTCGCAAAACCGTACGAGCAGAATATTAGTGACGGGCGGAAAGGGCGTTTCGGCCGACGGGCGCCACGCGCCGATCGCACGGAGTTTTCCGATCAGCGGGAAAGCGATCCCGGCGATCGCGCCGACACTCGCGAATGTCAGTTGAAATGACGGCGAGACGATGTCGAGCGGCCGCCATGCGAGCAGCGCAAAGGCCGAAAGCGCGAGCGTATTCAGGATGTCGGCCGATCGGAATATCGCGCGGGCGATCATGATCGCGGTGAACATCAACGCCGCGCGTACGACGGGCAGATCGGCTCCGACGGCGATCGCGTATGTCCATAATACGGCCGATCCGATCAAGAGTTGGCGGCGGCGGCTTTGTCCGGCGGCGGCGAGCAGCGCGACGACGATCCCGCCGATGAAAGTGATGTGCAGTCCCGAGATCACCAGAACGTGAAACGTTCCGCCTTCGCGAAACAGCTCCGCGGTCCGCCGATCGAGAAAATCCCTGTTCCCGAGCATCGACGCGATCAGCACGCCGGCCGTTGCCCTGTCGAACCGCTCCCGAAACAGCCCGATCGCCTGCCGTCGAAGTTCGAAAACCGTCCTGAACGGTCCCGAACCGCGTTCGTTGATTCGGAGCAGAAGCGGACTCTTTATAGTTCCGACAGCGTCGATTCCCTGCGCGTCGAGCCGCGCGACGCGGGTTTCGGTCCCCTCGTTCCTGAACGTTTCCTCGCGTTCGACGAAACCCGCGACCGTGATCGTATCGCCGTATCCAACTCCGAGCGCCGCATACTCCGCGGCGATCGGTTCGCTACCTGTCAAAGCGTAAAGCCGGACCGTTCCCGTCGCCGTTCGATCGGCACCACGCACGACGATCGAGCGCAAAGCGACGTCGAGATGAAATCCGTCGGCCGAGGGTTCGGGTCCGAATTCGATCGTCCCGAAGAGTTCGACCGGATCTTCGGCACCGATCTCGCCGGCGTCGATCATCGAACGCAATCCGGTCGCCGACGGCCGATCGAGAGCCGCCGCAAGCGCGCCGCTCGCGGCGACCGCGGCAAGCAACGCGATCACCGCCGACGATCGTTTGAACGTGATCGCGGCCATCGAAAGTGCCGCGATCACCGGCAGGCAGAATTTCGGCGGGATCTCAAAATAGACGCCGACGAGGATCCCTGCGATGAAGGCGGTCGTGATCGGAATGAACGGGCGCCGCGAGAACGATCTTCCCGCATCGAGAACTGACATGAGGTTGAGTTCGGGGGGCGATCTACAGCCTCTATCGAACCCGCAGAAGCGGCCGGATCTGACGAAATTTCGAATCGCTCATCCCGCGCACGAGAATGAGATGTTCGGCTCGGCGAAACGGCCCGTTGCGGTCGCGGAACTCGACGATCCGGGCGGCCATCGTCGGCCCGATCCCGGGCAATTTCTCGATCTCCGACACGCTCGCGGCGTTGATATTCAGCGCCGATTCGGCAACTATTTCTTTGGAATCAACAGTTAAAACGTGTTGTGGGGCATTTTTGCAGTTTGCGCCGATTAAAAACACCAAAATGAGCGCAGGAACAATCTTAAAACGCAAATTGTAAACGTGGCAATAATTGAAGTTATGAGGTTTCATGAGTTTACTGCAAGCGGTGTGTGCAAAATGTAAAAAGTTCATTAATTTGCAACACTTACCGTTGTGGAAAAGGCTTTTTCCACAGAGTTTTCCACAGAAATCTGTGGAAAAAATGCGTCGGAAAACGGAGACTAATTCTCCATCTCGTCGAGGTCGCTGAGGTCTTCGTAAGCTTTCTGGAGGATCGGACGCGCGCGGGTCGAGCCGTCCATTTCGCCGATGTATCCTTCGCGCACCATGGCGTCGAGGATCGCCGCCGCGCGGCCGTATCCGATGCGCAAATGGCGCTGCAAAAGCGAGGTCGAGGCGCGTTTTGCGCCGACAACGCTGCGCACCGCGTCCCAAAAAAGCGGATCCTTGCGGCCCGGAAGTTCTCCCGAGTCGTCGAGTTCCTCTTCGGTTTTCGTGATCGTCGTGTCGTACTCGGGATTCGCCTGTCCCTTGATATGCTCGACGATCTTGTGGATCTCTTTCTCTTCGACGAACGCGCCGTGGACACGGATCAGCTGCGACGTTGCCGGCGGCAGGAACAGCATGTCGCCGCGTCCGAGAAGCCGCTCGGCACCGTTGGCATCGATGATCGTGCGCGAGTCGACCTTCGACGAGACGCGGAAACTGATGCGCGCCGGAAAATTCGCCTTGATCAATCCCGTGATGACGTCGACCGACGGGCGCTGCGTCGCAAGAACGAGATGGATGCCGACGGCGCGCGCCATTTGCGCCAGCCGCGTGATCGATTCCTCGACCTCCTTTCCGGAGACCATCATGAGGTCGGCAAGTTCGTCGATGATGATCACGATGTACGGCAGCGTCGGGTGCGGATTTCCGTCGTCGTCGAATTCGCCCGCGGCGTTGCGGCGCTTGATCTCGGTGTTGTAACCGTCGATGTTGCGGACGCCCCAGCTCGCGAGATCCTTGTAGCGCCGTTCCATTTCGGAGACCGCCCAACGCAGCGAGATCGCGGCGCGCTTCGGATCGGTGATGATCGGCGTCGCGAGATGCGGAATGTCGGCGTAGACGCCGAGCTCGAGCCGCTTCGGATCAACCATGATGAACTTCACTTCATCGGGTTTCGCCTTGTAGAGGATCGAAACGACAAGTGAGTTGACGCCGACTGATTTTCCCGCGCCGGTCGCGCCGGCGATCAGCAGATGCGGCATCTTCGCGAGGTCCGCGACGTAGTTGAGCCCGTCGATCGTCTTTCCGAGCGCGACCGTCAGAAGCGACGACGACTCCTTGAACTTCTTCGATTCGACGACCTCGCGCAGGTGGATCGTTTCGCGGTCGCGGTTCGGAACCTCGATCCCGACGTACGCCTTTCCCGGAATGCGGTCGATGCGGATCGATTCGGCCTTGAGCGCGAGACAAAGATCGTCCGAAAGCGCCGTCACCCGCGAGTACTTGACGCCCGGATCCGGTTTGAACTCGTACGTCGTCACGACCGGTCCCTGGCAAATATGCATGACGCGGCCGTTGACGTTGAATTCCTTTGTCTTTTCCTGCAGTTCCTGCGCGATCGCGAGCAGTTCCTCGTCCTTCTGCTCAATCCGCGGCGCGGACGGATCCAGAAAATCGCTCATCGGAAGGACGTAATCCTCAAACGTCCGGCGTTTCTTTGCCGGCGGTTCCTCGTCAACGTCCTCATCGTCGATCGGCAGGTCTTCCGAATCGAGATCACCGGTGTGCCTGACCGGCGAGATCGGTATCTTTTCGCCCTCGGCGACGAGATCGTCGAACGGCGGAAGGTCGTCGATCAAAGCCGGCGGCGGTTCGGTCCCGGAGATCGTCGGGGGCACGAATTCCTCTTCGGTTTCCTCGGGTTCCGGTTCGTCGGCAGCCAACGGTTCGGGAACCTTTTTGTCCTCGAAGATCGCCGCGACCGATTCGCGGATCTGGACATCTTTCGTCGGAAACGGGATCGTATCGCCTGAAGAGATCGACGGTTTTTCCTTGGCGGGCGCGACCTTCGCCTTCGACGCCGGCGCCGCAACTTCGCTGCGTTGTCTTTTTGAGCGCCATTCGGCAAAACGAATGCCGAAGTTCTCAAACGCAAATCCGATGCTGCCGAAGAACGACCCGAGCGAGAGATTCGTGATCAGGATCAGAGCCGCGAGCGCGAGTCCCGTCATGAGGACGATCGTTCCGATCTTTCCGAGAAGTCCGAAAAATATCTGCTGAAAGAACGCGCCGACGATCCCGCCGTGAAATCCGAGCATCGCCGCGAGCGCGGAAAGTGCTGAAATGAACACGGCATAGCCGGCGATGTGGGTCAGCGATATCCGCAGATCGCTCGCCCTGAAGACACG
>JAKOSS010000631.1 GCA_029777145.1 Acidobacteriota bacterium
AACGGCGGCAAGGCCACCAGGTACATGACGTTCACGATCAGCAACAACAACGGCAGGACGGCGGCGTCACCCATTGAGCTGAATCCAAGCCGGTGCATCGTTGATTTGCAAATACGATCCAGGAGACAAAACCCGGCGAATAGAATCGCCGTCAAAACAAGCCAGCCCGTAAGATTATCGTCTTTCACAAAGTGCTTCGATTCATGGGCAAGGGATTGGATGGTCCAAGTCTCCGGTTGAGCCTGAAATGTCTTTTCGTTGAGCAAGATCAAACGACTCGGTCCCAAACCGGACACATGTGCGTTGTCGCACGACGTGACGGGCTCGCAGTCTTCCAGCGCGATCGAGTCCGGCGTTATGCCGGCCCGTTTTGCGAATTCCGATATTTTGACCTCTATCGGCGACGAACCCAGCGGTTTGTGTTTGAGCGTGAGAGGTTCGATGAACAGAACCGCAAGCACCAAGAGTGAGGAGACGCCGCCGGCCCAGAACCACCAGCTTCTCGGCGCCCGGTTGAGCAACCAGTAAAAGAAGATGGCCACTGCGATCAAGAAAACCAGCAATGGCAGGGATGCGAAAAACTGTTGCACAAACCATTGCAGGAAAGGCATTGTCGCTTCACCTTTCACATCACTCAGCTTGTCAGCGCGAATGCGGTCGAGCGGCAGTTGAATCAGCCAGTTAAGCGTGAAGAGGATCGTCGCAAGTATCGCGAAAGTAGGATAATTGCCATGCCTTCGTGTCTTTCTTGATATCCGGGTTCCTATTCCGAAGATCAAGAAAAAGAACGGCACGAGCAGCGTCAGAATCGCATTGGCTCCCCAAACCAAGTTACCCAAATGGTGATATTCAATCGCTCGTTCCGAGGGAACGGGCATCGCGACCGGGTTCGCAAACACCGGCAAAACTGTAATTTGGATCAGAATCCCTATCACAACCAGGCGCGCCCGCGCGTCGTTGACTAATGCCGGAAGAATCGTCATAAAAAACCCCATCCAGACCGTTTATCTCGCAGGATCGAATTTTTATTTCGTCATTAGTAGACAGAAGACGGTAGGCAGTAGACAGTAGACGGTAGGCAGTAGACAGTAGACGGTATGCAGCCGACAATACTCACGACTCACGACTCACGACTCACGACTCACGACTCACGACTCACGACTCACGACTCACGACTCACGACTCACGACTCACGACTCACGACTCACGACTCACGACTCACGACTCACGACTCACGACCCGCACTTTCAACATCCACCAGATCGCGAGAATGCCGATCGCCGAAAGGAGATGCTTGATCGTGTGTCCGCTGATCATTGAATCCGTCGCGGCGAAGATCGCCTTGTCATATACCTCGGTTATCTTTGCCGCAACATAAAAAGCGAGCGCCACGAGGAGCAGCCAGCGGTGCGAAAATCGGCCAGGCAACAAGCCGAGCAGCACCGCGATGACGAGGAGCGGCATCGCCTGTATCCAGGCGTAGAATCTAAGATCGTCAAGGTAGTACCAATAAAAAACGCTCGCAATTCCGGAGAGAAGCGCGGGGATCAAAAACCGGTGAAAGCTCGAAC
This sequence comes from Acidobacteriota bacterium, assembly GCA_029777145.1. Next base: position 1,572 of record JAKOSS010000631.1, read on the forward strand.
CAAGATGCTCGACGAGAAGCGCAACGAGCAGCGACATGAACCCGATCGTCATCGGCAACCGGTCCCAGACAAGCGTCGCGTTGTTCGGAGACCAATGATAGTAGGCCGAACCGGCGCTCACGAGCATGATTCCGACGAACATCACGGTCCACTCAACTATTGGCCTTCGTTTCAGACACAAACGCAGTCCCAGATAGCCGACGACAAGAAAAGCTAGATTGGAGGCGACGTCAAGGAAATTCGGGATACCGAGCCAGGCGCGCTTGTCGGCGAAATCGTGATAAGCGGGATTCTGCCAAATTCTGGGAAGTAAAAGGATTACGCCGAACGAAACAAGCACGATCACCAGCAGCAGGTACTTACGCCATTGAAGATCGTCGGATGCCATTTCTTCCATTCGGCGATTGTAGCACTCAGATTCGACATTCAAGGTTCAAGATTCAAGAAAAGGACCGGGAATGCAAAGAGTCCCGGGAACGCCTTCCAATGTTTTTGATCATTGAATCTTGAATTTTGAATCTCGAAAAATGGCTCCGAGGACCGGTTTCGCCGCTTCGGCATACGCGATCGAACCGGCCTTGTTGACGTGCGCCACCGACGCGAGTTCGCAGAGCCTCACCGAAAGCGGTCCGAACGGCTTGTATTTGATCTCGTCGAACACCTGCGGGCATCGCTCGATCCTTTCCGGGTAAAGATCGTCTTCCGGATGGTTGTCGTGATCAAGTGACCAGAGCATGCTGTTCGGCGTCGCAAAGCACGTATCTTCGGTCACCGGAGATGGCACGAGGACGACGCGCGGCGAAGTGAATCTGGCGTTTGTCTTCGCCACCGCGTCCGCGAGTTCCTTATTCGACTCAGAGAACCAAAGACGCGAACGCTTGGTCGTCGCTTTCCGCACGATCTTCATGAATTGCTTGCTCAGTCCGTTCGTCAGCGTCCATTGCATCCAGTGCGGGAACTTGACGATCTTCATCAGGTACTTCGTCACCTTGTTCATGTCACTCCGCGTCGAAATGATCGGGAAGTACGCGAAGACGGCGACACTCGCGTTCGGGAACGAGTCGGTGATCCGAACCAGCAGGTTCGACATCTCGTCATGGCAATACTGATGAACGAGCTGTTTGAATTTGCTCTTTTTGAGAAAAGGATTGACGGCGTTGCCGACAACGAGATCCGTGATCCCTCCCGAGACCATGACAAGTTTCACGCGGCTTGGATCAGCATGCTCGGCACGCGCCGAATCAACCTGATGCGTGATCGACGGAAACGAAATATCGGCTTCGGGATAGTAGAACTTGTCGGTCGGCTGTCCGAGTTTCTTCATCTTTTCGACCTGGCTGTCGTGAAGCCGGATCCGCGCTCCGGAATGCGCTTTGACCGTAAGCCTGAGCGGTTGATTGACGATCGTCTCGAGCCAGCGTGTGACCAGCGAGTAGAACTTGTCTTCCTCACGCAGGCCCTGTCCCCAAATGAACGAATCACCGACGACGAGAACATCGAAATCCGAACTTCCGGCGGTAAAGGCGCGGACGCTGAATGGCATCGCGGAAAGCCCCGCGATCGAAATGAGGTAAGAGAGAAAGCGGCGACGCGAGATCTCGGTCATGACGGTTTCCTCCACTTATATTGTAAGTGCAATTAGTGCAAATACTTAGCGGGCAAGAACCGCAGGCTGGTAATGTATTGTGAACTTCTTCTACTATTTCCGGTCGCGTGATCACTAACGAAGACGGTCGAGATAAGGCGCAAGCGCGGATTTGATCGACTCCGTGAATGCCTTGGAACCCTCCGGGCTCGGATGGCCGACCGCGGCCATGTCGCAAAATCGAACCGGATACTTGAGCCCGGTCTTGTCCTTGAGGTCATTAAGTACCGGACCGCATTGTTCCTTTCGTTCGGCGTAAAAATGATCGTCGATCCTTCCTTTTTTCAACATCTTGAAAAGAAGTCCGTTGCCCGTCCCGTATGTATTCGACTCGTCGATCGGCGCCGTGACGTAAACCGCGCGGGTCGATCCGATTCTCTTGTTAAGTTCGTCGATCGCGCCTCGGATCTTCGCCTCAGAACCTTTGATCCAGATGCGCGAGCGCTTGAGCGATTTTTTGCGGATCACCTTGAAGAACTGGCGCGTCAGGACGTTGTTGGCGACCGGCTTGAGCGACCGCGGCAAACCGTACGCCTCGAGCACGAAGTTGAACAATTCGTGCGCCGAGGTCTTCGGCGAGATCATCGGGTAATAGCCGATGACGGCCGTGATCGCATTCGGAAAAAGCTCGGCGGCGCGCCCGAGGACGTCCGACATGTCCTTCGAACAATATTTCTCGATGTCCGATTCAAGCTGACGATTGTCGCCGAAGGGATTCAGGATCGCCGCGACCGAGATGTCAGTGATTCCGCCCGACATCATGATCAGACGGACTTCGGACGGTGGAATGCCCGCCGCGTTGTATTCTTCATGCGCGGTCTCGAGCTGCGTCAGCGTACTCGGGAAGCCGACGTTGATCTCGGGATTGTACTTTTCCGTCTCCTTTCGGCCGGCCTTCGACAGTGCGTCTTCCTCATTCTTGTGAAGTTTCAGCGTCGCGCCGGAATGCGCCTTGACCTTTAGATCGATTTCGCGCCGTCCGCCGAACGCCTCGGTCGCAAGCCAGTTTCCGGTCAATGAATAGAACTTGTCTTTTTCTTCAAGGCCTTGTCCCCACACGAGAGAATCACCGACGACGAGAAAGTGCAGGACGTCATCCGTACTTCCGAGTACGCGCCGGCCCGCGGCAAGAATTGCCGGGGCAGCGAGAATCAGTTTTGCGAATTGTCGGCGATTAAGTTCAGTCACTATTTTCGCCCGTTTGAAGTGATCGAATTACAAACAGATTCTAAGCCGAATTGTTCTCCCGGCAAAACGATCCGGAAAGAAGCTAACGCGGAACCTCGACCGATTTGATGATATCGGTGATCACGACATCGGTCGTCGCGCCCTCAAGTTCGGCCTCGGCACGAAGCGCGATGCGATGGCGAAGCACGGGAACCGCGATGTCGCGGATGTCATCGGGAGTAACGAATTCTCGTCCGCGGATCGCCGCCAGCGCCTTTGAACAGAGCAGCAACGCAACCGCCGCGCGCGGACTTGCCCCGTAAAGCACGGTCGAATGGCTGCGCGATTTTCGAATGATCTCGACGATGTATTTCTGGACGCCCGGTTCGAGCCGCAGCGCGCGCACCTCGGCGCGGCAATGCTGGATCGCGGCGACGTCTTCGAGCGGCACGATCTCGACGTCCTCGAGGCGCCGCGCGTTGAATCCCTGATCCCAACGCGAAATGATCTCGAGTTCTGCCTCGGCGGTCGGATATTCGATCAGGATCTTGAGCAGAAACCGATCGAGCTGTGCTTCCGGAAGCGGATAAGTTCCTTCGTACTCGATCGGATTCTCAGTCGCGAGAACTGTAAAGAGCGGCGAAAGCTGGTAACGCTCGCCGTCGATCGTGACCTGCCGTTCCTCCATCGCTTCGAGCAGCGCCGCCTGCGTCTTCGGCGGCGTCCGGTTGATCTCGTCGGCGAGCAGAATGTCGGTAAATATCGGGCCGTGTCGCAGGCTGAACTGCGACGTCTGCATGTTGAAGACGTTGGTTCCGGTGACATCCGACGGCATCAGGTCCGGCGTGAACTGGATGCGCGTGAAATGCGCTCCGATGATCCGCGCAAGCGTCTTGATCGTCAGCGTTTTTGCCGTTCCCGGCACGCCTTCGACGAGCGCATGGCCTTCGGCAAGCATCGCGACGAGGATCTGCTCGATCGCGTCGTCCTGGCCGACAATGACCTTGCGAAGTTCATTCAGAATGTGAGCGACGGTTTGCGGAGTGTAAGACAACATAATTCGGAATCGTAATTTTGCGATCGCGGATCTGTCATGCGCGGAGAACCGAGAATCTTTCGGTCGGATCAGCGTCAGCCGTGTTATCCGCGGCCAATCTTCACCGCGTGACACCGTTCGGGTCGAACAGTCACACGAGACTGCAGCAATCTAAAATCGAAAATCCAGGATCGTTTTGACCGCGAGCGCGAGAACGACGATCACAAAAATGCGCTTGAGCCAGACATCGCTCAGTTTTGTCACGGTGTGTGCGCCGATGTAGGCTCCGATGAACATCGTGACCGCGAGCATCAGTCCGAGCCGATAATCAACTAAACCTTGCCACATAAAGATTACGGTGGCAATCGCGGACGAAAAAACGTTGATCAGCTTCGTCGCGGCGACCGATTCCGAGAACGTCATTCCGAAAAACGCGACGTAAACGGCAGTCAGCATCGTCACATATCCGCCGCTGTAAAGTCCGCCGTACACCGCCAACGCGAACGTCAGGACGTAAACAACGATCGTCCCGGTTGCCGAAACCTGCGAACGTTCGAGGCCGGCTTTGCGATGAACGAGCGTGAATACCGTGACGGCGATCATCGCGACCGAAACGACGAGTTTCAGGCTCACCGGCGAGATCAGGACGACCAGCAGAGCGCCGAGCGCGGATCCGACGATCGTGATCGCAACGAGCGGCGTGACCTTTGCGCGGTCGATCGTTCCCGACTTAAGGAAGGGAAGCGTGGCTCCGATGCTCATGAACGTCAGCCCAAACATGTTCGTCGCGATCGCCACTTTCGGATCGATGCCGAACTGGAACATCACCGGAACCGTGATCAGGGAATTGCTGCCCGTGACGACGCCGATGACGCTCGTCGCGAAGAAAAGGATCAGCAATGCTGTCAGTCCGGACGCGTTCATTTAGCCTCGCCGCGGGCGATCGGTCGTGCGCGATCGGCGCTGCAAACCGAGCTTGTTCTCAAGATCGCGCAACCGCGACGCAAGATAGACAACTTCCTTGCGATTTGAGCGCACACCATAGCCGATCTCCGCGCAACGGTCCATGAGGGCCGCAATGTCGTCAGGATTTTCGCTCGGCAGACGCTCGACGATCAGCCGAGCGATTTCCGGATTCCGCGTCGTGAAGTTGTCGGCACCGAGAAGCCTTGAAACGCGGCGACGAAAATCCGTGTATATGTTCTCGATCGCGAGATCATAGCCGTGCGTCCGCTGCTGAAGCTGCGCCATCGCCGAAACGTATTCGAGTTTCGAGAGGCGATCCGGTTCGGGTTCGGGAACGGGACGTGCAAACCGCCGGCTCTGCGAGAAGAAAACGACGGCGATCAGCAGCCCGATCTGCGCGAACATCGAGATCACCGGCGTTCCGGCGAAGAACTCGATAAACCGGTTGCGGTTGGTTCCGTAACCCTGATGATATTCGTCGAACGCGATCGTGCCGTTGACGCTCACGAGGTTCAAGGCCAGCTGCGAGTTGTCGGCGATCGAAATGCCGGTGTTGGAAACGATGTAAGGATCGGAAACGAAGACGATCCGGCCGGAGCCATAAGGGACGTCGACGACCACGTTCTTCATATTGTTGGCAAAATGAACAATTGGTGCAGCCTGGGCGGCCAATCGCATGGAAAGGTCCGAGGTCCCGTCCGTTCGTCTGCCGACTCCCAGCCGCGGTGTCGGCGTCGCCGTTCCGGCGGTCTCTCCTCGACGCGGTTCGGGTGTCGGATCGATGTTCTCTCCGACTTCGTAGTCAACGTCCGGAGTGGCGGTCGCATTCGGCACCGAGAGAACCGGAGCGTTAGTCGTGACCGGCGGCGGAGGCTGCCGCTCGAATCTGATCGACGACGCATACCGTGACGGCTGAACTGAATTCACCGACTGGGTGAAGATCGACGGGATCTTTGCCTTCGCGGCGTTCGTCCCGATCGTCATCTGCGACTGGTCGTACGCGTCGGTATCGATGAACGGGCGCTCGTTGGCGTAGTGTACAAGCGTGTAATTTGCCGTCGTGCGGACCATTTCCGAAGGCGGTTCGCGATCGATGATCACCAGTCGCCCGCCGGTCGAAACCCAGCGCATCAGATCGTCCATCTCGGCGTCGGTGTATTCTTGCCTGACGGTTCCGATGACGACGAAAACCGACGGCGACTCGTCGCGGCCCAGTTCGGACGGCGGCTCCGTCCAGCGAATCGCGCGGCGTCCGGTTTCATTGAGCAGATCGAAATACGCCCGCGTTCCAGTCGCTCCGCCGTTGAAACTCGACCGATTCGGCATGTACTCACTGTCGGGCAGCTTCCCGCGCTGGGAATACGACGCCGCATTGAGCCCGATCAGCATTGCGATCAGGATCAGAACACCCAGCAAAATAATGATTCGTTGCCGCATTACCCAGTTCGTCGCCGGCTACACGCGCCGGCTCGATTCCATCGTTTGGCGATAGCCGTCGCGAAAATCCTCCCAATCCGTCGAGGTCGTTTCCTCGAGACCGTACCAATGCCGCTCGAAGCTTCCAGTCAGGTCGCTCATGTTGTGGAACAAGCTCCGGTGCTTGCGGACGTCGCGGAGGTAATCTCGGTTCGTCTTGTGCCGCGCGAGGCCGACGAGCTTCCGGTCGCTAAGTTCGCACAGCATCGCGATATAGCCCTTGCGGACAGCACCGCGAAGATCACCGTCGCGCGCCAGGAGTTCGGCCTCGCCGAAAAGCGTCGACGCGTTCTCGTCGAAGCCGATCCGATCTCCCATGATGACACGGTCTTCAGCCGATTCGCGCCGGCGGCGGCGCAATTTCGAGGCGAGGAACGGCGAGAACTTGATCAGCAAATAACCGACGACAGCGATGACAATTCCGTAGAGCACGAACTGCAAGACAACCGACGTCGAGCGCATTCCCTCGCTGCTGCCTTCGGGCATATCGACCTTCGGGAAAACCTCTTTCAGCCACTTGTCGATCGAATTCATGATCCGATCGATCAGACTGTCCTCGGGTTCTGCCGGTTTTTGAAATTCAACGCGGCTCAGGATCTTGCCGAGCGCCTGTTTCGACTCGTCCTTCGAAAGACCGGACGCTTCCGCCGATCGCAGCTCCCTGACCTTCATCAGCGCCGAGTCGATCCGTTCGCCGATCTCCTCAAGGACGACAAGACGCGTGTCCGGATCGCGTTCCAGCGACTCAGTTTTCCCGGCAAGCCAGACGTAATCGACCTCGACGCTCGTTCCGTTGAACTCGATACGCCGCAATGACTGGTCGGGATCTGTCAGGTGACCGATCAGAACCTGCTGCTTCGCGATCAGCTCGGCTTCGGGCAGGTTCTTGACGATCGCTGCGGTCAGTTCCGTGATCTCCGCCTGTCTCTGCGTCAGGTAATTCTCGAAATCGGCCAGCGTCCCGCACCACGCCGGAAGCGCAGCGAACAGGAGCACGAGAATTGCGAAGAGCCTTTTCATTCCAAACCGAGCGTGGTGATCGGCGATGATTTTTCCGTCGCAGGCGCCGCCGGCGACAGGTTAGACGCCAACGCCGGCTGAAGCGGGTTCAGGAACTCGCGCGGAACCGCCGGGATCTCTCCGAGGCGGCGCGCGGCCATCAACTCGATATCGTAACCTTCATGACGGACGCGCTCGTCAACATAGAGCAGGCAAAGCCCGATCATCCAGACCGGGAGCAACAGGATCATGCTCACCTGCCAGATCACCTGATTCGCGATCTCGAACCAGGCCGGAACGGCATCCGCATCGTACAGGAACCTCATGATGTCGACGCCGTTGACCCAGGCGTACCAGCCCATCGGGACGTAGAACAGCGCGAGCGCCGAATAGATCGCGAGAAAGGTGAAGATGAAGAGCCCGGCGAGGCGTTTGACGTTTCCGCTCGCGAGCGACGCGCTGCGTCCGATCGCCGCCCCGACGGACTGGCCTTCGACGAGCATGATCTGCGGGACGTACGCGAGTCGGGAAGCGATCAGGAAAAAGAGCCAGAGCATCAGCGTCACGATCGCGATCGTCAGAAAGATCGAAACGATCGTCGCCAGGAACGGTGAAAACGTGAACGCGGCAACCGTCAGCGCGATCGCCAGGAACACGATGATCATCGTTATGTAAAAGAGGAAAAATCCGATTATCCCGAGCGAGACGGTGATGATCACCGAGGCGAACGCAAGGCCGATCATCCGCCCGCGAATGACGCGATAGGTCTCTTTGAAAGTGATCCTCTCGTCAAAAAGGAGATGCCTGACAAAAACGCGGGCAGCTCCGCCCATGACGATCATCGCGGCGATCGTTTCGACGGTTCTGATCGCAAGATTGCCGAACCACATAAAGAGATAATAGACGACTGTTTGGTCAGGATTGTTGACCGTATCGACTGTGAACAGCGAGCGTCCGAGAATCGTCCAGGTCACCGAGAAGATCGTTCCGGCGATGATCGGTGGCGCCGCGATCCAGAGAAATGTCCAGAAGTTCTTTCGGTAAAGCCGTACCGCGCGGTCGATCAGATCTCCCGCACCGAGTGGTTTGATCGAAAGCTGTGAAGCTGAAAGAAGAGGCCCGTCCATTCGAATTGGGCTAAGTATATCGTTTTTGCCGGGCTGTTCAACCCGAATGATGCGCCGGGGCATTTTGCCCGCCGATCTACGCGAATCATCGCGAATGAACCGGTGGACGTCAACTTGTCGTTTACCGCGGTTTGCCTCGAAAACAAACAGCGACAGCGGGAAATGATGTTTGGCGCTGATTCGCATTATCCGCGGGAAAGAGTCCGGTCGCATCATCCCGAATTACGGATTGGAACGATTCAGCTGCCATGACGCGGATGGCGCGGATAAAGCAAATAGATAATCCGCGATCTTCTGCGTCAATCCGCGGCGAAAACCCGGTCGTTGCCCTAATGCGCGGGCTGGGATCATTTGGATTCAAACAAAAAGTCCGCCGGATTTGCACCCGGCGGACAAAGCCAATCAGCCTTGCGGCGAATTAGAATTCAAAGCGAGCCGCGAACTGAATCTGCCGCGGTCCGAATTCTCCGGTGATCTGTCCAAACGAAGTGCTGTTGATGTTAGCAAACTGCGTATTCTGGACGAGGTTCACGTTGTTGAGCATGTTGAACGCCTCCATACGGAGCTGGACGCGAATTGATTCGCTGAACTTGATGCTCTTCAACAAGGCAGCATTGATGTTGAAGTAGCTCGGTCCATCGATCAACGTGCGACCCATGTTTCCGGTCTGACCCGGATTCACGTTAAAGAAGACCTGACCCGAGAACGGCGTCGATCCGAAACCGGCCGAAGCCTGTCCGTTGGCATTGATGATCGAGGGATCGATCCAGTAAATGCGTCCGTTGGCTTCAAAAATGCCGGTCAGGGCACGGATCTGTTCATTGGTCAGCGACGTGTCCGCCGACTGACGGCCTGAACGACCGGTCCGGTTGTAGGTGCCGCGGGTATCGACGAAGCTGATCGGCGCACCCGAGGTCCACTGAACGAGACCCGAAAGTTCGAATCCGCCGAAGATCTTGTCGACCAATCCGCCCTTGTTCAGGAACATCTTGCCCTTTCCGAACGGCAGCTGATAGATGCCGTTGAAATTGAACACATGCGTCTGATCGAAGTCTGCGCGCTGTTTGTCCCACTGCTTGTTGTTGTTGTCCAGATACGGTTCG
>JAKOSS010000632.1 GCA_029777145.1 Acidobacteriota bacterium
TACACGATCGAGCGCGAACTCGGCCACGGCGGAATGGGAACGGTTTACCTGGCAAGCCGTTCGGACGGTGAGTTCGACCAAAAGGTCGCGCTCAAGATCGTCCGGCAGTCGGTCGCCGAACGCCACGTCATCGAACGATTCAGACGCGAGCGACAGATCCTCGCCTCGCTCAATCACCCGAACATCGCGAAACTTCTGGACGGCGGCGTTTCCGAGAACGGCGAGCCGTACCTCGTAATGGAGTACGTCGAGGGAAAGCCGATCAATGAATATGTCAGCGAGTCGAATCTTTCCTTGAACGATCGGCTGCGACTCTTTTTGAAGGTGTGCGCAGGATTGTCGTACGCTCACCGGAATCTCGTCGTCCATCGTGACATCAAGCCCGACAACATTCTGGTGACGGCGTCGGGCGAGCCGAAACTACTCGATTTCGGTTTGGCAAAATTGATCGACGAAAGCCTCGGCGCGGACGCCAACCAAACACAGACCGCGTTCCGCGCGCTCACGCCGGCGTACGCGAGCCCGGAACAGATGTGCGGCGAGCAGATCACAACCGCGTCCGACGTCTATTCGCTCGGAATCGTATTTTATGAACTACTGACCGGACACCGTCCTTTCCGGTTTGATGGAAAAAATCTCGACGAGATCGTTCGGACGGTCAATACGGACGATCCGTCACCGCCATCAGCAAACCCGAACGCCACCGTTCGAAATCTTGACCTTCGGGGCGATATCGACAAGATCGCGATGATGGCGATCCGGCGTGAGCCGGAGCGCCGTTACCGATCGGTCGAGGCGTTCGCGGCCGATATCAGCTGTCATTTGAATCGGCTACCTATCTCAGCCCGGCCAAACACCTTTCGCTACGCCGCAAGCAAGTTCGTCAGCCGTCACCGGCTTGGCGTTGCGGCTGCCGCATTGATACTTCTACTCGCCCTGATCGGCGTCTTTGCCGTCGTTTGGCAGGCGCGGAAGACGCAGCGCGAAAAAGAACGGGCCGAAAGCATCAGCACGTTTCTGGTCGGCGTACTCAAATACTCGGATCCGAAGCTGAATGTACTCCGCAAAAGCGGGAACGATACGACCATCAACGAGGCGGTGGACGAGGGTGCGCGGAGGATAGACAACGGCGAATTCGATGATCAGCCCGAAGCAAAAGCCGAGCTTGAACAGACCATCGGGATGATCTATGTCTCACAGGGAAGATATAACGAGGCCCGGCATTTTATCGGACAATACGCGGGTTATGTCCTGGACAACTATCCCCGAAACGATCCGCGAACGATCGCCGGAATGACGATCTGGGCCGGATTGCTTTTTGACAAGGGCGATCTTCCGGAATCCGAACGGCTCTTTCGACAATACCTGCCGGCGCTTCGGACCGAATTCGACAAAGGCAATGTCGATCCCGAAACAATGGTCCAAGCGCTCGATAACTTTGCCTACCTGAGACGGACGCAAGGTGACTCGCGCGAAGCCGAAGCCCTCTTTCGCGAATCGCTGGAGCTGATGCCGAGAATGTCGCCCGACCAGTGGAAACGAGTCGCCACGACCCGCAGCACCCTTGCTTCGGTGCTTGCCGATCAGGGACGATTCGGTGATGCGCTCGCGACTGCCAGAGAAGCGGTGAATGAATTTCAGCAACGCGGCGACACAGACTCGCCGAACTACGGATTCTCGCTGACCGTGCTCGGGGGATTTCTGACCGAAGAACGGGACTTCGACGATGCCGACCGCAATCTGAAGAATGCGGAATCGATCTTCTCGCGATATCTCTCGCCGTCGTCGCTGTGGATCGGCGACAATCTGCGGAATCAGGCGATCTCGCTTTACTTCCGGGGCCGCTATCCGGAGGCGGTTGAAAAGGCCAGTGCGGCCCAGCGGATCTACGAAGAGAGTTTCGGGAAGCACTACGACCAGTACCCGACCGTTCTGATCTTCAAGGGGCTGAGCCTTGTAAAAACCGGACACGGCGAGGAGGGCGAACAGCTCGTCCGCGACGCCTACGAGATCCGTAAGAACTCACTGCCGCGAGAGCATTTTTGGCGCGCGGTCGCCGAGAGCGCGCTCGGCGAGTGCCTGCTTCTCCGGAAGAAGTTCGCCGAAGCGGAGCCGCTCTTGCGGGAAAGTCTCGGAAGCCTCGAAGCTTCCCAGGGCGCAGACAATCCGCGGACGGTGCTCGCCCGTCAGCGTCTCGCGGAGTTTGTCGCGAGAAAGATCGAATGACCCGTCAATACA
>JAKOSS010000633.1 GCA_029777145.1 Acidobacteriota bacterium
ACGTCCGTCCGGAGATCGAGGTCAACTGCCATCATAATTACGTGGCGCTCGAGGAACACTTCGGCGAGAAGGTTTTCGTCACACGCAAGGGCGCGATCAACGCCGAATCCGGCCGTCACGGCATCATTCCGGGTTCGATGGGCGCGAAATCGTTTATCGTGCGCGGCCTCGGAAATCCGCAGTCGTACAGCTCCTGCTCGCACGGCGCGGGACGCAAGATGTCGCGGACGGCCGCGAAAAAGCGGTTCTCGCGGGACGATCTCGAGCGCATGACGCGCGGCGTCGAATGCCGCAAGGACGCGGGCGTGATCGACGAGATCCCGGGCGCGTACAAGGACATCGAAAAGGTCATGCGTGACCAGTCGGACCTTGTCGAGATCGTCGCGGAACTAAAGCAGGTGATCTGCGTCAAAGGATGAGACGATTTTTGATTTTTGATTTTTGATTTTTGATCTTGGATCACTAGTGTCCGGTTAAAAGTCGAATAGAATCAACTGTTTACAAAATCCGTCATCCTCAGGCATTTCGGGCCTTTTCGTAAGTAGTTGATTTAATTCAACTTTGCTGAAAGCGGAGACCGAGAGTATCTGCACGATCTGGTACAGAGACAGGTCGGTTCCGATGTTCTTTTTCAGTAACTGCGCCATCACGTAAGTCGAGATGGCGATCCATATCTGGGTACGGACGGCATTCTCCGTCAGGCCCCAGAAGCGTTTGATCTTCAGGTGTTGCTTGATCCACTTGAAGAACAGTTCGATCGTCCAGCGGCGTTTGTAGAGACCGGCGATCTCCGCGGCCGGAAGATCGAAATCATTCGTCAGGAAGCGGAACGACCGTTCCAGATCTTTGTCAAAATAGCTGACCAGCCGGGCATTCTTCGGATAGAGTTTCTTCGAATGCAGGGTGCCGATGACGACCGTTTCATCGGCGGTGACGCCGGTCGAAGGATCGGGAGCGCGGCTTTCGACGACGCATGTTCCGAGGTTCGATTTGGCGCGAATGACGAACGTCGCGCCGGTCGTGTCGATGCGGAACAGTTCCTTGAAATCGACATAGCCGCGGTCCAGGACGTAACATGCGCCGGGCTCGAACAGAACCTTCGGGAGTTCTTTCAGCTCATGCTTCTTCCCGTCCGTAATTGTTGCAAACACAGGAATGTTGCTGTTCAGATCGAGCACCGTGTGAAGCCGGACGGCAGACTTCGTGCTGCGGAAAACGGCCCATTTATAAAGGCTCATGCAAAGATCGATGGTCGTCGCGTCGATCGCATAGACGCGGCTCTTCAAGGCGTTCCCGGACTCGTCGTAATACGCTTGCTGAGCCCTTTTTATAAGCGTCCGGGCAAGATCCCGCCAGATGCGCCAGTCACGCGTTTCGTTGGCGTCGGCGAGCGTTGACCGATTGACCTTGCCGCGGATCCCGACATGATAGAGTCTCGCGTCCTGCGCCGCCAGACATGTCACCGTGTCGCGCAGACTGTCGCGTCCGGTGAGCTGTCCGAAGACCATCGCAATGAACTGGCTTCGGCAGCTGAACCTGCGGACCCGGCGATCGCCGCCGTATTTCGCGACGCAGACATCAAGTTCATACGGAAGCACGGTTTCCAGAAACTGCGCGAGAACATACTTTCCACGGTTCATTCCGGCAGTATGTTCAAGAAAAACGCCATTTCAAATCGAAAAATCGAAGAATGGCTGTAACTTAACCAATAACACGGCTTACAATGTCAAACAATTTTTAAGCCGGACACTAGTGATTGAAAACATTGAATTCGTAGAACGCCGGCGATCGGTCGTGATGACGCGCGACCAGCGCAAGCAGGTCGAGATCGAGGAAAGTCTCGAGAACCTTTCGCGTTATCTCGACGGCCTATTCCGCGTTCCCGGAACCGGCTGGCGATTCGGACTCGACGCGCTGATCGGCCTCATTCCAAACGCCGGCGACTCGATCACCGCGATCTTGTCCTTCTACATCCTCTTTGCCGGCGTCCGTTACGGCGTTCCGAAGATCACTCTGCTGCGGATGGCGAC
>JAKOSS010000634.1 GCA_029777145.1 Acidobacteriota bacterium
AAGCTCAATGTAAGGGTTCATCTGTGGATGTAAAATGCCGACGAGACCACCGTAATCAAAATCGTTGATCGTTCGAACGCATTTCGATGCGATCGCTCCCGCGATCGTGCCCACTTACTTCGTGCGTGGCTCCGCATTGGAGAACTGCGATCGCTTCCGCGATCGTACCCACTTGCCTCGTGCGTGGCTCTGTATTGGCGGACCGAACATCCCAAATCCCAATTCCGCAATCCCAATTCCCAAACCCCAATTCCCAAATGCGTTATTACCGTGGCAGCGGCTGGTCCGACGTCGCCAGAGCATACGCGAGAACGGCCATCACCGAGCAATTTTCCGCGAGTTCCTTCGGGTCGATCTTGTCGAACGTATCGGCAGCCGTGTGGTGATAGTTGAAGTACGTCCGGTTGTCGAACCAAGGCTCGAACGTCGGAACTCCCTTCCGCGTTAACGTGCTGATGTCGGATCCGGCGTTCGGACGACGGTCGATCAGTCCCGAACCCTGCGAATTCAGGATCTTTGCGAGCGGCTGGAGAAACGGCATCGCCTCTTCCTTTCCCGCGTAGATGAATCCGAGCGGATGGCTCGCGCCGAGGTCGGCTTCGATCGCGGCGATGTGCTTCGCGCCATCGGCCTCGTTCGCGTAAGTCGTCGCGCCGACGAACCCGTTCTCCTCGTTCATGAAGGCGACGACGCGGATCGTCCGCTTCGGACGCAGTTTGAGTTGCTGCAAAACGTACGGGACCTGCATCGCCATCGCGACGCCGGCCGCGTCGTCGATCGCGCCCTGCCCGAGGTCCCACGAATCGAGGTGGCCGCCGACGACGACGATCTCGTCAGGCTTCTCGCTTCCCTTGTAATCCGCAAGGACGTTGTAGCTGGTCGTGTCCGGCAACTGCTTTGGCGTCAGCAGCAAATGCATCCGGACCTTTCCGGTCGCGGTGAGCCGCGCGATCATCTCGGCATCCTCGTACGGAACCGCCGCCGCCGGGATCTTCGTCACGCCGTCTTCGTATCGCGTCGCGCCGGTATGCGCCAAGCGGTTCTGCGAGCCGCCGGCCGAGCGCACGAGGACCGCGACCGCGCCGAGTTTCGCTGCCGCCGACGGTCCGCCGCCGCGATATGCCGTGATCTGACCGTAAGCCGCAAGCGATTCGTTCCGTTCGGCAAGCCCTCGGTCGAATTTCACATTGAACAGGACGATCTTGCCTTCGACTGCCTTCCGGCCGAGCTTTTCGAGTTCGTCATAGCTGCCGACGACAACGACATCCGCGACGAGCCCCGAATCGGGCGTCGCGACGCTGCCGCCGAGCGCGGTGAGCACGACTCTTTGCGTCGTTCCCGGCGCCATTCCGTCAAATTCAACGAGTTCACCGGTTTCGGCCCCGCGCACCCAGTGCGGCACCGTAAGTTTCTGCAATGTCACCGTCAGACCGAGCTTTCGCATCTCTTCGGCGACGTACTGCACCGCGCGTTCCGCCTGCGGCGATCCCGTCAGGCGGGCGCCGATGTTGTTCGTCAGATACGCCGTTCGCTGATAGGCATAATCGCTGCCGAGCGACGCCCGTTGGATTTTTTGAAGATCACCAAGCACCGCATCGGAATAGACATTCGGCGTCGGAGTCGCCTGCTGACCGAAAACCGGAAGCGCAACAAGAATCAAAAGAAGAAGAATTCGGATTTTCATGGGTGAAATAATAGCCGACAGCGGTCCGCTTCCAAAGTCCCGACGGGGATTCATGTTCGCGAACCGCGCCCGCCATGTGCGATAATCTTTGCTGTAATTTCTATTCCATCCTCGAGGCGATTCAGTATGAGAAGACTACCAGTAATTTTCTGCATAATAATGGTTTGCGTCGTTGCGATTACCGCCCAGACGTTCAATTTTGACGTCATGGTCAAGCAGCGGCGCGTCGGCGATCCGCAACTTTCGCCCGACGGCCGGACCGTGGCTTTCACGATCGGCGACGTCGACAAGGCGGCCAACAGAACGCTGACCCACATTTACACGGTTTCGATCGACGGCGGAACGCCGCGCCAGATCACGAAAGGCGACAAATCGAGTTCGTCGCCGCGTTGGTCGCCTGACGGCAAGAAGATCGCATTCGTCACCGGCGGACAGATCTGGACGATGGACGCGGACGGCGGCGACAAGAAACAGGTCACTAAGATCTCGACGGGGGCCGGCGGACCGGTCTGGTCGCCCGACGGAAAATGGATCGCGTTTTCGTCCGAGGTTTTTCCGGAATGTCCGGACGACAAATGCAACGCGGCCAAGGACGAGCGCGTCAGCAACAGCAAGGTCAAGGCGATCGTCACTGACCGTCTGCTTTTCCGCCATTGGGTGGAATGGCGCGACCGCAAACGGACGCACGTCTTCGTCGTCGCCAGCAATGGCGGATCCTTTGAGGACCTGACGCCCGGCGATTTCGATTCACCGCCCTACGCCGCATCAACCGGAAACGACTATTCATTCTCGCCTGACTCGCGTCAGATCGCGGTCTTGCGCAATCCCGACAAGATCGAAGCGATCTCGACGAACAGCGACGTTTATCTCGTCGGACTGCCGGCGGCGGTCCGCAAACCCGCGAAAAACCAGTGGGCCGACGGCGACGTCAAGAACATCACCGCCGCGAATCGCGGCTACGACGTGTCGCCGATGTACACGCCCGACGGCAAATACATCCTGTTCCGATCGCAGGCGCGTGAAGGATTCGAGGCCGACCGTTGGCGGATCATGCGCTATGACCGCAGTTCGGGCGAAACGCGCGAACTGACGATCGGATTCGATCAGCAGGCCGACGATGTCACGCTTTCAGCGGACGGATCGACCGTCTATTTTGTCGCCAA
>JAKOSS010000635.1 GCA_029777145.1 Acidobacteriota bacterium
CTTTGAATCCGCCGACGCGATGATGAATTACGGGCGCGAAACGCTTGGATTCACCGAGGTTCTTGCGATCACAACGCTCGATAACGATGCATCCGGAAAGCTGCTCGAAAAGATCGGGTTCGCGTTCGATACGACGATCGACACAACCGAAGGCGAGACGCTCAAGCTGTTTCGCGCCCGGGCATGATCGCCGTTATCGTACGGGAATTCCTGCGCTATCATCTGCCGATATGATGAACGACAACGAAAAACAAGCGGCGATCGAAACACTGAACCGGATAATGGAACTCGAACTGGCCGGCGTGGTCAGATACACGCATTATTCGCTGATGGTGTTTGGCTATAACCGAATTCCGATCGTTTCGTGGCTAAAGGGAAACGCGGACGAATCGATGGCTCACGCGGGCAAAGCGGGCGAGTTCGTTACGATGCTCGGCGGGCACCCGAGCCTGAAGATCGGCCCGCTTCTCGAAACTCATAAGCACGACATCGGCGACATACTTCGTGAGAGTCTGGAGCAGGAAAGCACGACGCTAAAGGCGTATTACGACCTGCTGGAACAAGTGGAAGGAAAGTCGGTGGCCTTGGAAGAATATGCGCGCGAGATGATCCTCCTCGAGGAAATGCATCTTGACGAGGTTAACAAGATGCTGCGAAAACCGGGCGAGATAACACCCTTCAGCGAATAGATCGCTGTCGCAAGAAGCAACCGGACCAAAGGTCGCCGCATCAACAACTATCAAGTTCCTTTCTATTTCGGAGGCAAACTGATGTTGAAGCGGGGATCTCGCATTTTCTCACTTGCCGCGATCGTTATTGCGATGCTTTCGACGGCTGACGCGGGCATGAAGCGCGAGTCCGACGCGAATTTCATCGCACGTCTTGTCGGCTACAAATCGTGGAAACAGGTCAACCGCTTCGACTTTGACGTCCCGGCGGCGTCGTTCAAGATTGAGTCGTCTATGCAGTTGGGAGGCGGCTGAGCGTTCGTGGTTGACGGCGTCAGTTTGGCGTCTTTCGAGCGTGACGTTCAATTCCGGCCCGAACGTGAAACGGTCGATATTAGAGCGCGTACGATCCGGGATCTGATCACAACTCCGGGGGTTCGCCTGGTGCTGCCATCGGAACAAACTGAGGATGTCATGACCGGACTTGCCTATTCAGGCGAGTTTGACCGATTCCGAACCTATCGCACAAACGATTCAGGACCGAACCATGACGGATTCCTGACCAGTTACGCTCGGGTATTTGTAAATCAAGATGCCCATCCGTATATGAAACGCGAACCCCTACGGTTCCCCGTCGGCTCGATGATCGTTCGCGAAAGGCTCAATAAGGCGTCGGACGAAAGCGCGCAGATGTTGTCCGTGATGATAAAACGAGAACGCGGTTTTAGCCCGATCACCAACGACTGGGAATTTGCCTTGGTCGAAACCGCGACACAAAAAATGACGCGCGGACGCTCGACCGCAAGCTGCGTCGAGTGTCATGCAAAGATGCGCAGCAGCGACTTTCTCTTTAAGGCCTACCTTCCTTAGTTCTGCTTCTTCAAATTTACGC
>JAKOSS010000636.1 GCA_029777145.1 Acidobacteriota bacterium
CAGCGGACGGCGTAAAGAGTCGAGTCGGACGCGTCGCTGCGATAACCGTTGCCGGCCGATCCGTACAGAAGGTATTTGCCGATGAATCGGTTTTGGAAATTCCACCCGCGGACTGACGGCAGCGACTTGTATTTCCCTGCCGCGACAAATTCGGTTCCGTCGCCGAAGTTTTCGATCGCGCATCGCAGCAACGCCGCGTCTCCTGACGCAATGTTCGATTTCCACATTCCGTCGCCGGCGCCGTTCGAGCGGACCAAAACGTTGATGAATCCGTCCTCGCTCTCTAGAAAAGAGAACTGATCGACGGGACTTCCGGAAACTCCGATGGCCGACGGAGCCGATCCGTCAAGCGGCATCCGGTAAAGCGTCGAGTTGTTTCCCTTCTCAGAACCGTAGGGATTCCACTGCGTGACCCAAATGTAAACCGCCGTCTGCGAGACATAGAATACGCGGCCGGCGGGACCAATTACCGAGGTCGCGGTACAAGTGAAATCGTCGCTTTCGAGGTCGCAGGTCGTCACCGAATGAACGGTCGTTCCCCAACCGAATTCATCGACGCCCGGAACGCGATAGACGCGTGTCGGAGCGGTGATCGGCTTGAAATCATCGCTCGTGGCTCCCTTTTTCCACTTCCGGACCGCCGGAAAATCGTCGATCGCTTCCCTTCCCGAATATCCGAGAAATTGCGGCGTGTAAAAGACAAGCTTGCCGTCGACGAGTCGGCTGGCATAATTGCGGGCCGAATAATAATCGTTCGAGCGAAGATGCCAGGTCGATTTGAACGTCAATTGGCCGTCGTCACTGATCCTGAAGATCCCGATCTCGGTTCCGCCGCGCTGATAGCTGTAGCCGATAACCGCGACCGTCCGGTCCGAGATCAGCATTTCGTCGTACCATGTGCCGCTCGGATCGACGTCGGGGCCGAACGCGTCGGCCGTCGAAACCGGCGTCAGCGCGCCGTCGCCGATCTTGACCGTGAACAGACGTCCGCGCCGAAGAATGACGAGATGATCCTTGTGGACCTTGACGATGCCGCCTTCATCGACACCGACCGTCTGGGTGTTCGTCACGGATTCGCCCGCGGGTGTGGGTGACGTCTCCTTCGCGTCCGTATCCGCCATCACTCCGTCGTCTTTCGCGACGGTCTTGTTGGCCGCTGACATCCTTCGTGACTTTTCGCTGACTTTTACAAGAAAATCCTTCAGTTCCTTATCTGAAGTGAAAGGCTTGAGTGTCGATTTCGGGTTTCGCGGCGCCAATGTCGCGGGGACATCGTTGGCGACGTCACCAGATCTGCGCTCGAACACCAAACCGATCACGGCCGCGGCCATTGCGACCGCGAGAACACCAACGAGAAATACAAGGTTTTTCATACTGCTTCGCTCCTATCGGAAATTCTGATCCGCTTGAACTATTTGGAGAACGAACGGATCGCGCCCGGCTTGCAGCCAAGTCAGAACCGGAAGCCGCAGGGATCGTTTCAAAAGTGAACCTCGAAGGATCAGAGAAGTATCGGATGCTGAGTGGACTCGTATTTGCGGACCGCATCAGAGGCACTGTCGGAAGAGTGCGCGGCGAAAGTGATTCGCGGATAACACGGATCCTTATTCACATCTGTGAATGCACATGTGTTATCAGACTTCCCTGCGAGGCGAATCTGTGCTTGAATGTTCGTCAACAGATCAATCAGGAGAGTTTGAATATGAGAACGTTTTTAATGATCGCCTTTATATCGGCGATGTTCGCGCTTGGAGCATCCGGACAGGATAAAATGGATGCCTCTGCCGATTTGAAACCGGCCGCCCTCGATACCGACAAAGCCCGGATCGTCGTCGGGGAATTCCTCGACGATTTCAACGTCGCCGCGGCAAACGCCGAGTATGAACGCTACTTCGAGTTCTTCGACGACGATGCGATATTCATTGGGACGGACGCGACCGAGCATTGGGACAAGGCGAGTTTCAAGGTTTGGGCGAAACCGTACTTCGACCGGAAGCGAACCTGGAACTTCAAATCGGTCCAACGCCACATCTTCTTCGACAAGTCGGGTGAGTTCGCCTGGTTCGACGAACTGCTGTCGACGCAAATGAAGATCTGCCGCGGATCGGGGGTCCTGATCAGGAAGGGCGGCCAGTGGAAACTCAAGCAGTACGTTCTGTCGATGACGATCCCGAACGACAACGTCGATGCCGTCGTCAAGATAAAGGCTCCGATTGAGGACGCTCTGCTCACGAAACTCAAGTAACACATACGGTTGCCCGTATTTGACATTGACGGCGGACATGCATGTCTTGCCGTCAATTTTCTTTGGCCCGAAAACTGAACCTCTGCCGCGATCCGCAAGGCGGTGAGTCGGTGCGCCGAATCCGCTTGATAGTGGCCTGAAATACGACGATAATGCCTTTGCAAGCCTTTATTCCGTACGACAATCTAAGGAGCCTTTTCGCGTGTCCAAACTGCAATCGCTTTCCGTCATTTTTGCGCTTTCTTTGTTCGCGAACATCGCCGCGTTCGCTCAAACGCCGACGCCTTCGCCGGCAAGTTCGCCTGCGGCTTCGCCGACTCCGACGCCGACTCCCGACCCGATGGGCGCCGGGGTCTTTAATGGACTCAAATTCCGGGCGATCGGACCGGCGGTGACTTCGGGACGCGTCAATGGCTTCGCGGTCGATCCGAACGACCGTTCGAAGTATTACGTCGCGGTCGCGTCGGGCGGAGTTTGGAAGACGATCAATGCGGGCACGACCTGGACTTCCGTGTTCGACGGCGAAGGTTCTTATTCGATCGGCGCGATCGCGCTCGATCCGAAGAACCCCTCTACCGTCTGGGTCGGAACCGGCGAGTACAATTCGCAGCGCAGCGTCGGTTACGGTGACGGCGTCTACCGCTCGGACGACGGCGGAAAATCGTGGAAGAACATGGGGCTCAAGACGTCCGAGCATATCGGCCGGATCGTGATCGATCCGCGCGATTCGAATGTCGTCTTCGTCGCCGCACAGGGACCGCTCTGGTCGCCAGGCGGTGAACGCGGACTTTATCGGACGGCGGACGGCGGAAAGACTTGGAAGGCCGTCATCACGATCAGCGAGAACACCGGCGTCACGGACGTCGTCATGGATCCGTCGAATCCCGACATCATGTACGCCGCGTCGTGGCAACGCCGGCGGCATTTCTACACACTGATCAACGGCGGACCCGAGAGCGCGATCTGGAAATCGACAGACGGCGGGAACACGTGGGCAAAACTCCGTTCGGGACTTCCTCCGGGCGATCTCGGACGCATCGGTCTCGCCGTTTCGCCCGTCGATCCGAACGTCGTTTACGCGACGGTCGAAGCGAGCGCGAATCTGAGCGGCATCTTCCGCTCCGCCGACAAGGGAGCGACGTGGGAGAAAACAAGTTCCTCGATCGCGCAGGGAATGTACTACGGACAGATCATCGCCGATCCGAAGAATGTCGACCGGATCTACATTCCGAACGTCGTCTTTCAGGTTTCAGACGACGGCGGGCGCACGCAACGTCCGCTCGGCGAACGCCTCAAACACGTCGACAACCATGCGATCTGGGTCGATCCGAACAATACCGACTACATGCTCGTCGGCTGCGACGGCGGTGTTTATGAGAGCTTCGACCGCGGCGCGAACTGGAACTTCAAGGCGAACCTCTCGGTCGCGCAATTCTACGACGTCACGACCGACAACGCGGTTCCCTTCTACAATGTTTACGGCGGCACGCAGGACAACAACTCGCTCGGCGGTCCGGCGAAAACGCGCAACCAGGCCGGAATCACGAACGCCGACTGGTTCGTCACGAATGGCGGCGACGGATTCAAGGCGCAAGTCGATCCGACCGACCCGAACACTGTTTATGCCGAAAGCCAGAACGGTGGACTGGTCCGTTTCGATAAACGGACCGGCGAGCGCGTCGATATCGCACCGATCGAGGGCGCCGGCGTCGAATCGCAGCGTTACAACTGGGACTCGCCGTTCATCATCAGCCCCCACTCGAACACGAGACTTTATTTCGCCGGTCACAAACTGTTCAAGACCGACAATCGCGGCGACGACTGGAAGGCGATCAGCGGCGATCTGTCGCGCGGCATCGACCGTAACACGCTCCCCGTGATGGGCAAGATCTGGGGTCCGGACGCGATCGCGAAACACCAGTCGACGGCGCTCTGGGGCAACGCGTCGGCGATCTCCGAGTCGCCGAAGAAGGCCGGCCTGATCTATGTCGGGACTGACGACGGTCTGATCCAGGTTACGGAGAACGACGGCGCGAGCTGGCGCAAGGTCGACAAGATCGCAGGGATTCCGGAGCTTTCCTACGTGACGCGCGTCGCGGCTTCGCAGCACGACACCAACACGGTTTACGCGCTCTTCAACAATCACCAGAACGGCGACTTCAAGCCGTACATCGTGAAGAGTACCGACGCCGGAAAGACCTGGACGTCCATCACCGCGAACCTTCCGGCGCGCGGCTCGCTTTACGGTTTCGCGGAAGATCACGTCGATCCGAACCTGTTGTTCGTCGGGACCGAATTCGGGATGTTCTTCACCGTCGACGGCGGCGCGAAATGGATCCAAATGAAAGGCAATTTGCCGACGATCGGCGTGCGCGACATCGCGATCCAGAAGACCGAGAACGATCTCGTGCTGGCAACGTTCGGCCGCGGGATCTATGTCCTTGACGACTATTCGGCGCTCCGGCAGATCAAGGCCGAGACGGTCAAACAGCCGTCGGCGCTGTTCCCGGTTCGAGATGCGCTGATGTACGTCCGTTCAAATTCGCAGTTCACCGGATTTCAGGGCGCGTCGTTCTTTACCGCGCCGAATCCGCCGTACGGAGCGACGTTCACTTATTTTCTGAAGGAAGCTCCGAAGACGATGAAGCAGAAGCGTCAGGAGGCGGAGCGCGAGGCCGAAAAGAAGAAGCAAGCGTTCAAGTATCCGTCGATCGATGAACTTCGGGCCGAATCCGAAGAAGAACCGCCGGCGCTGATCTTTACGGTGACCGACTCGGACGGCAAGATCGTCCGTCGTCTGAGCGCTCCGGCGACCGCCGGCGTCAACCGCACCGTTTGGGACATGCGGTATGTCGCGCCGTCGATCGCGGCGACCCCGCCGACGCCTGCCGCGATTGAAGGCGGCGGACGACCCGGTCCGCAAGGTCCGCTCGTTATGCCCGGCAAATACAACGTTTCGATGGCGATCCGGGTGAATGGAGTCGTTTCGGCGTTGCCGGGAACGCAGTCGTACAACATCGTCGTCGAGGGCCGCGAATCGATGACGCCGGACGAGATTGCTTCGCTTTCGGCGTTCCAGAAGAAGGTCTTCGCTCTGCAGCGGGCGATCGGCGGTGCGATCGAGACGTCGAACGGCGCGAAGACGCAGCTCGGTCTGCTGAAGCGCTCGGCTCAGGAGGCGCCGGTCGATAACGCGAACCTTTTGGCGACGGCGAACCGCCTCAACGACGAGGTGAACGCTATCATCAACGAGCTTCGCGGCGGCCGCGAGAATTCCGAGATCCCGCCGCCGTCGATCGGCGAACGGATCGGGAATGTCGCGGGCACGATCAGGCTGTCAACCGTCAAACCGACGCAAACGCAGATGGATCAGTACGCGCTCGCCGAGTCGTTGTTCAACCCGGTCCTCGCGCGTCTGAGGAAACTCGTGGATACGGACATTCCGGCGTTCGAAAAACAACTCGAAGCTGCGGGAGCTCCGCTGACGCCGGGAAGACTTTCGGGATTTTAGATTTTTGATTTTCGATTTGCGATTGGACGATGGTCGGTGGTCGGTGGTCAGTGGTCGGTGGTCAGTGGTCAGTGGTCAGTGGTCAGAGGTCAGTGCAATCGCAAATCGCAAATCTAAAATCGCAAATTGAGAATGATCCCAGGCAATGTACTCGAACTCAACGCGTTCGTCCCGGCGAGGGATTTGGCCGTTTCGATGCAATTCTATGTCGATATTGGGTTTACGTGTCTTTGGAGCAGCGACGACATCGCCCAGTTCGGGATCGGATCGTTCACGTTCCTCCTCCAGAAATTTCACGCCAAAGGACACGCGGAGAACTTTATGATGGCGCTGATGGTCGAAGACGCCGATGCGTGGTGGGACCATTTCGAGCGCATCAGCCTGCGGGAAAAGTATCCGAAGATCATGCTCAGGCCGCCGGCGATGCAACCCTGGGGCCTCCGCGTCCTCTATTTCTCTGATCCCAACGGCGTCCTCTGGCACATTCAGGACCGTAAGAAAGCTTAAGAAACGGGCGTCAGATTGTCGACTGGTCTTGATTGATAACAACGTTCCGTTAAGGGCTTTTTTATTGCGGTTTCGAGGTTCCCGCCCGTTTTGCCGTTTATCACCGCTGACGATGTCGTGCGCTTATTACTGCCTGTGGTATCGATTGGATGATACCGACTCCTATCTCATTTGGTTCGCAAACGAATCGGATGGGATTGTGACGGACGCAGATGGAACCGCCGTTTGCTTTCGGGATCAGGCGTCGCTTCAGGTTTATGCGAGATCGAATCAGATGTCGGTCGACAATTCGGAGCCGATACTGCACGACCTGGTCCTCGTTGCGCGTTGGCTTGGAGACTTACAATCGGTCGAAGTTAATTGCGGAGTTTTCTTGAGCGCTTGGAATCTGTTCGCCGATCTCGCATCTTCCGTCAACGGTCAGTTTGATGCTGATCGGGGACGCACTAAGGATATTTACGACAAACTATTCTGGGGTAGCAACATCGCGGCAATAACAGCACCAGGTGACCATTTTGATCCGACGTGGGACGATGACGAGCGCGCGATATTACGGGAAGTCCTTGCAAAAGGTCTGGAACTTTTCCGATCACACGTGAAGGTGAATTAACGAAGTCGGGCGGGTACG
>JAKOSS010000637.1 GCA_029777145.1 Acidobacteriota bacterium
GATGATCGCGAAAGGGATCTCGCCGATCGACGCGGCCGACGTCGCGCTTTGCTCGCCGATCACCGATGACCGCGAACTCCAGCGCAGCATCCGTGAGATCGTGACGACGATCATCTGATTTTGGATCTTTGATTGCGGATTCTTGACCTCCGATCGTTCAAATTATACGGTTGAATTTCCGCAGAGACGCACAGGCGTAAAGATTTCCGGACCGACGGACCTTTAGCCGCCGACTGAACTGACTTTCTGCCCCCGCGATTCATCGGTTGAAAAATCGACTTTCTCAAGTCAGACGATCGCGAAGTTCGGTGTGCGTCGTCATCTCCGGAAAAATGAAGGGCCCGCACCTGAGTGCGAGCCCTTTTTCTATTCACGATCGGAATCAACTATCTGGCCGAAGCGACCGGAATATCCGTCGCGGCTCCGAAGTTCGTGATCATCAGACCGGCGGTCGAGCGTTGTGCGTACCACGTCGCCGACGACGCCCTGAAGACAGCGGTGTCCCATCTGCCGTCGCCGTCGTAATCGCCAGGAATCGGCGTATCGGTGCTCAGCCCGAACGGCGTCGAGAAATACGAGAAATCCTCGGACCTCAGAACGAACCACTCGCCTGTCGACGGTCGCCAGAAAGCGATGTCGGCTCTGCCGTCGCCGGTGTAGTCTCCGGCGACAGGACGATCGGTCGCAACGCCGAATGTTGCCGCGATGACGCCGAGTGCCGAACGCTTGAGCCACCATTCTCCGTTCGACGGTCGGAAGATCGCCAGATCGGCGCGTCCGTCGCCGTCGTAGTCACCGACCTGCGGGACATCGCCCGCCGCGCCGAAGGTCTCGATGTTCGTACCGCCGTCCGATGAACGCTGGACGTACCAGGTGCCGGTCGACGGCCGGAAAACGGCCGCGTCCGCCTTGCCATCGGCATCAAAATCACCCGGAGCCGGAATGTCGCCGGCGCTGCCGAACGGGAACGAGTAGAAACTCGCGTCTTCGCTCCGCATCACGAACCAGACTCCCGACGAGGGCCGGAAGACGGCGATGTCGGTCTTTCCGTCGCCGGTGAAATCGGCCGGTACGACCGAATCTGATCCGTTGCCGAACTGAAATGCCCGATCGACGCCGTCCGAACTTCGCGCGTACCACCACTCCGCGTTCGACGGTCTGAAGATCGAGACATCAGTCTTGCCGTCGCCGTCGAAATCGACGTAACCGCGATTCGTTGGCGCCGCTTCGCCGAAAACAGTGAATCGGAACGCCTGCGAGATGGCGACGCCGCCGGCCGCGCCCGGGTCAGTGACGTACCAGCGGCCGAAAAAGGTACGGCCGACAAGATCCGCATTGTTCGGGATCGCGAGGCTGACGGACGCGAATCCGTTGCCGGCGCCGGTTCCCTGCGTGACGAGTTCGACGCGCGCGAAGGTCCCGCTCGACGGAACCGAGGTCGCACCGGGGTCGGTGTCGTTGACGACGAGGACCACGGGCGCGTTACCGAGCGCACCGGAAACGGCGACGGTAAAGCTCGGATTGCCGACCAGCGGAGGCTCGATCGCCATCGCCTGCGGAACGATCCCGTTTGTTCCTCCGACGCCGGTTCCAAGGATCTGCGGAACGCGGTTGGATTCCGTGAACAAATGCGGCCGGTCGAATGGCGGAAGCTCGTTCCGCACGCGGTCGTCGGTCAGCGCGTTTCGCAGAAAGGCCGCGAGATCCGCTTTCTGGCCGGCACTGAGATTGCGCGGCTGGATCAGATTGCCGGGAAAGTTCGGCGCGTTCCTGAAGTCGCCGCCGCGATTGTAGAACTCGATCACGTCCTCGATCGCCCCGAATCGCCCGGTGTGCATCAGGGACGAACGCAGAGCGACGTTACGGAGTGACGGCGTTCTGAATTCACCGACGTTGTTCTGCGCGCCGGTCACTTGAAAACGTCCCGTATCCTCATTGGCCGGTCGGATTCCAATATAGTGGAAAGCATTGTCCGACAAGAGATTGCCGCCGTGACAGACAGCGCATGAATTGGCGCCGAACACGCCCCGTCCGCGATTTTCCGCCGGACCGAGCGGTTGAATACCGGCGTTCGCCAGATCGAGCGGCGTCTGATCGGAGAACTGCGTCCGTTCGTAGGAACCGATCGCCAACGCGATTCGCGTCGGAGTTACATCAGGCGTGCCGAAAGCTTCCTCGAACAACTCGGGATATGTACGACCGCCGATCCAAGTATCGAGCGCGGGCGGAATGTCGATCGCCAGCGCGAGCGGTTTTGAGGACGCGACCTGCGATGCGAGAAGCGACCAGTTGCTCGACGAGTGTCCCATTTCGACAGCGCTGACCGGCGGTCCGACCGCCTGGCTTTCGAGCGCGCCGCCGTTGTTCAGAACGATCGCGTTGGTGACCGGATCGCGAAAGGTGCTCGACGCGCGTCCGTCCCAGAACAGCAGCGGCGAGTAAACGGCGTTGATATGCGAATTGGACTTCCGCGGCGTCACCTGATTCCGGAAGCCGTAATTGGCCGACCAGCTGTATGTGCCGTCCGCATTGTTCAGCGGCACGCCGGGCGATCCGATGACGTCGTCGGCAGAATCGTAAAGATTGTCGAAACCGGGATTCGTCGAGAAGAGCTGCGCCACCAGCGACCGCGGATCGGAACCGCCGGTCGCCGCGCGATGACACGTTCCGCACGCGACGGTTTTTGTCGCCGACAGCTGTTCGTCCCAGAACAGAGCCTTCCCAAGATACGCTTTTGCGGCCGTCGTCGTGTTTCCCGGCGGTCCGAGATTGGGCGGCTCGAGCGGCGGAACCGGGCCCTGATTTGTCGTCGTCGCCCGGAAACCCTGCGCAACCGGACTCATCGGACTGTTGCCGCCGGCGTTTTCGGCACGTACCCAGTAGAACAATTGCTGGCCTGCCGTCGCGCCGGTGTCAAAGAAGAAGTTCTGCGAGATCACCGCGATGCTGGTCGCGGTATCGGGATCGTTCGTCGTGTTGCGAAATACCCGGTAGCTCGTCGCTCCGCGGATCGCGTCCCAATAAACTCCGATCTTGTTGTTGTACCGGTTGTTCGATGCCTGAACGCCGGTCGGAGCCGAAAGCCCCGACTGACCTGTCACGACCGGCGATGTATCGAACATCGCGACCGCCGCCGCGAACGCGGCAAAAATTCCAAGTATGAAAAATTTAGTCCGTTTCATAATCAACCTAACCTATCCAATAACGTCCGCAAATAGTTTCTCGTCCGCATCAGCCGCACCTTGACGTTGCTTTCGCTCCATCCGACGGCTTCGGCGACTTCCTTCACCGACATTTGCTCGCCGTGATAAAGCGTCACCGCCAGCCGATCCTTCGCGTCGAGTGCCGACAGCAGTTTGTCCGCAAGCTCCCGATTTACAAGATCGTTCTCGTTGTCGCGGGTGCCGACCGCGATGTTCTCAACATATTCCGACTCGGCGGTTCCAAGTTCGGCGAACAGGTCTTCGGGCCGTCTTTGCCGACGCCGCAGCTCGTCGTAGCAGACATTGACCGCGACCCGCGAGATCCACGACGCGAACGACTTCTCCTGTCCGCCGCGAAAGTCCTTCAACGAAAAGTAAGCCTTCGTGAAGACGACCTGCGAGCATTCCTCGACCATCTCCCGACGATTGAAGAAACGTCCGACGAGATGAACGACAAGCCGCTTGTATCGCTCAAAGATCTCCGAGAAAGCCGCTTCGTCGCCGTCAAGCACCGCCCGGACGAGTTCCTCATCGGTTCCCGCTTCTCCGGTTGATGGCAGACGCACGTTGATCAGCTGTTCCAATTTGACGGCTTCCTCGGTCATTGAAATCAGTAAAGCAAAACTTCGGTTACTGTTCGGGGCGGCGCGGCGGCCGTTTGTTGTCCGGCTGCGGACGGCGCTGTTCCTGATTCGGCTGCATCGTGAAATCCGCCGGAACCTTGAAGAGATCCGCCGACGGTTCGCCGAGCTTGATGTTGGTCAGCCTGAACACGACCTCGCCGATGAACGGATCGGTGTGTTTCGACATCACCACCATCTGCAATTCCGGCGAATACCACTTTTCGCTGACGACGAGAACCGGTCGGTCGTTTCCGATCTGCCCGACCGGCACCTCGATCGTCGTACGAGTTCCCTCGGCGGTGACGCCATCGAAGGTCTTTTTGCCCAGCGACTCGGTTTTCGCGTCCTGCGGCTCTTCCTTCGTCGCCAGCGGCGAGTTCCTCGCAATCGGAATCTCAAAATAGGACTTCGCGGAATAGTCGAGCGAGTAGGCCTTTCCCGATGCCTGATCGACGATATGGGTCAGCTTCAGCGGTTCGTCGTCGCGGCCGAGTACCGGAAAGCCGTTGATCGACTCGAGCGGCATTTCCTGACGGATCCGGCCTTCACCGTCGCGGTAGATCTGTCCCTTGCTCTCATTCTTAACGAGCGTCCCGTCGAACAAACGTTTGGACTCTTCGCGGACCGTTTCGGCCGAAAAAGGAGCGCCTGTGACAAGTTTGTCGCCGAATCTGAATTCAGCCCCGACAAAGCGCGCGATCATCGTATTCGGACGCGGGTTCTGTCCGGGTCCCTGAACGCTTCTGAGCTCGCGCCAATCGATCGCGCCGTCGTTGTTCTGATCAAACATCCCGAAGCGCCGGTTCGACATCTCGTCGAAGGCGGCACGCGTGATGTCGGCCTGAACCCGTCCGAGGAAGAAAAAATGCGGCACGACCTGCGGATTCGGCGGTTGGTTCGGATTCGGCGGACCCGGGATCTCGCTCATTTGAAGAATTCCGTCCGAGTTTCGGTCAACCTTCGTAAAAAATGCGTTGGCCGCCTGCCGGTACTCGTCCTGCTCGATCTTCCCGTTGCGGTTTACATCCACTTTCAAGGCCCACGGCGGCGGTCCACCGCCGGGTTGGGGGCCCTGCCCGATCGCGACCGCGGCAACGCCGGCGATCACGCAAATTGTCATCAAAACGCTTCTCATACCTTCACCTCGCACTACTGGACAAAGCGGATCGCGCGGGCCGACCCGTCATCTCCCATCAAAACTTCAGCATTCACGTACTCAGCAGCATTCGCGACGTTCGTCGCAACGCCGAGTGAGACCATCATCGAACGCGGGACCTTGACCTTGACCACCTGTCCGCTGTCGGATTTCGGCGAGTACATCAACGCGATGAACTCTGATTTGACTTCCGATTGCGCCGGCGCGTCGGGCGTCGTTGCCCGAACCGGGATCGCTTTCGGCGATTTTCGGATCCGGGCGGCGATTCTTATCGTTTTCGCGACCGGGGTGGTCGGCTGCGGCTTCTCCGGCAACGCGATCGCCGCCTTCGGAGCCGCATCGCTTCGCGCGATCGTGATCGCATCTTGGTCAACGCCGTTTGTTGCGACATTCAGTGTTTCGCCGGTGCGATCAGAGACAAAGACTCCGATCAGGAGCGCTCCCAACGCGAGCGATGCGAAAACGGCGATCCTCCAGTCGAACGTCGGGATCCATCCGCGCGCTTTCGCCGGTCGCTCGCCGGCGACGGTCCGTTGAACGGCCCACCAGAGTTGCGGCGAGTCGGCGATCTCGTCGAGCGTCTTTTCGTCGACGGCCGACTCATTCACTACTTGCTTCAGGATCAGATCCAATTGTTCATCCGAATACTTCATTTGAAACCTCGAAAAATGACGGTCACTTCAAATGACGCGCCGCGCGTGCGGTCGGTTACAATCGAGCGAAGGTTTTTTTCGCGATGGCGGAAATAATAGCATCACGGGCGGTGTGACATGCAATCGAAGCTCGCGGACCCGCGATCAAGAATCATCATCGGCTGTCAGGGCTGGAACTACGACGACTGGACGACGGTTGATCCGTCGTCGCCGGTCTTTTATCCGCGTGGTACGCGGGCGCCGGAAATGCTCGGACTCTATTCGCGGGCCTTCGGCTCGACCGAGATCGACTCGACGTTCTATGCGATCCCGCCGTCTTCGAATATCGAAAAGTGGTTTGAACGCACGCCCGCGGAATTCACGTTTTCACCTAAAATGCCGCAGGAAATCACGCATGATCAGCGGCTTGGTGACGATTCATTTCCGGCACTCGACGAGTTTAGCGAACGGATTCGCGAACTTGGCGACAAGCTCGCTGTTTGCCTCGTTCAGCTTCCGCCGCAGTTTGAGGCGAATCGCGCGAACGCCGTCAGACTGCGCCGATTTCTCGAACGCCTGCCGCGCGACATCAGATTCGCCGTCGAATTTCGCCGACGGGAGTGGTTCATCGACTGGACTTTCGAGGAGTTGGGGAAACACGGGATCGTGCCGGCGATCGTCGAGGGTAAATGGATTCCGAACGAGTTGATGTTCGAAGCGGCATCGCGCGTCCGCGGGGAGTTCTCGTATGTCCGTTTCATGGGCGAGCGCGACCTGACGTCGTTCGACCGCATCTGGCGCGACCGGACGGAACACCTGAAACGCTGGGCTGGCCTGATCGCGTCGATCGACACCGATGCGACATTTGTCTATTTCAGCAATTTGTACGAGGGACACGCTCCGGAAAGCTGCCGCAAACTCGCCGCATACCTCGGCCTCGAATCGGTCGACCCCGAATCATTGGACGATCAGCGATCGTTGTTTTGATTGATGATCGATCAGTCCTACCGCGGATGGACAAGAAACAGGTTCAACAACTTCTGTGAACTTTGAGTCGAGGCGAAAGCCGTCCAGGCCCGTCCGCCTCCAGCAACACTTCGACTCCAGCCAGCCATCGGCTGGCAAAAGAGAATTAGCTACACGCGTGAGCGGCAGAAAGGCGCAACCGCAAATCGCGTGCCCGCCACTTGGCGAGTGAAATACGAATAGCTGCAGGCGTCAAACGATGCCGCGACGCCAGCCAGCCATCGGCTGGCAAAAGAGAATTAGCTACACGCGTGAGCGTGTAGGCAACGGCGCCAATCGACTCAAGCCCGCCGCCGGGCGGGCGACGGAGAATTAGCTACACGCGTGAGCGGCAGAAAGGCGCAATCGCAACTCGCGAGCCCGCCACCGGGCGGACGACCGGAAGCAAGTTAGTCCCGCCAGAAATTCGGGTCCAAGTCCATCCCATGAGCCCGGACCAAACCCTCCAATTCTGTCTTGAAATCGAACTTGCGGTGATGCTCCTCCTGACGTTGAATGTAGCGTCTCACGGTCGGAAACATTGATGAACTTACGCTGAATGCTGCATATCGCCGTTGCCAGGCAAAACGTCTTCGAAAATTCTCGTTTGCCCATTTCGACGAGCTTGATTTGAGCTGCCTAAGAAAATCGGCAACCGTGATAGTTGGAGGAATCCTGGTTAACAGGTGCACATGATCCTCGATACCGTTGATCTCGAAAGCCGTTCCGCCGAGGTTTCGAACTATTCCACCGAGATATCCATGCATTTGAGGGCGGAGTGTGGCGTTCAGAAGCGGTAAACGACCCTTCGTCCCAAAGACGATGTGAAGAAGCAGATTTGTATATGACATTGTGAGTTCTCCTGTTTGAGGTTTGTGAGTATCGCCCGCCCGCTGGCGGGCTTATTAGTCTTCGTGTTCGAACTACACGCTCACGCGTGTAGCTATTCCTGTTTGCCCGCCGGGTGGCGGGCTTGCGAGTTGTAGTGTCGTCTTTCTACACGCTCACGCGTGTGGCTAATCCTGTTTGTCCGCCCGGTGGCGGGCTTGCGAGTTGTGGTGTCGTTTTTCTGCACGCTCACGCGTGCTGCTAGTCCCGTTTTTCCCGCCCGGTGGCGGGCTCGTGAGTTGTGGTGTCGTTTTTCAACACGCTAACGCATGTAGCTATTCGTATTTCGCCCACCTGGTGGCGGGCTTGTGAGTTTTAGCGTTCTAACTACACGCTAACGCATGTAGCTATTCGTATTTCGCCCGCCTGGTGGCGGGCTTGTGAGTTTTAGCGTTCTAACTACACGCTCACGCGTGTAGCTATTCGTGTTTCGCCCGCCTGGCGGCGGGCTCGTGACTTGTAACGCCTGACCTACAAGCTAACGCGCGGAGGTAACAGGCTTTCGGTCGCCAAACCGCTCTCAACAAACCGAAAATCCGGCGTCGAGCGCGGAGATCATCTCGTCAACGTTATCTTTGGTCGAATTTAGCATCATCCCGGTGCGAATGACGTTGCCATATAGTCCGCCCTTGCCGATCAGAACGCCGCGGCGCTTTGTTTCCTCGAAGACCTTCAAAACGGCCTGCGGATTCGGAGCCTTCGACTTCCGGTCAACGACCAGTTCGATCCCCTGCATCAGGCCTTTGCCGCGAACGTCGCCGATGATCTCGTACTTGTCCTTGAGTTCTTCGAGGCGCTCGCGCAAATAGTCGCCGACGACACGGCAGTTCGTCCGCAGATCGTTGTCCTCGATGAATTTGATCACCGCCAGGCCGGCGGCCATCGAAACCGGATTGCCGCCAAATGTCGCGAATGTCAGGCCCGGGAATTTGTCGGCGATCTCCGGCGTCGCGATCGTCCAGCCGATCGGAACTCCGTTGCCCATTCCCTTAGCCGACGTGATGATGTCCGGTTCGACGCCCCAGTGTTCGATCCCGAACCACTTGTCACCGGTGCGTCCCCAACCGGTCTGCACCTCGTCCGCGATGCAAACGCCTCCGTGCTCGCGCGCGATCCCGTAAACGATCTCGAAATACTCCGGCGGCGGAGTGATGAAGCCGCCGACGCCGAGGATCGGTTCGGCCATAAAGGCCGCGATCTCGCCGGTCGTCGTCGTCTGGATCAACTCCTTGACGTCCTTCGCGCATGCCAGATCGCACGACGGATATTCCAGTTTGAACGGGCAACGGTAGCAATACGGAGCCGGCGCGTGGATGATGCCGGCGACCTGTGAGGGCAGCGGCTTCCACGTCGAATGGCCGACCGCGGATAGCGCCGTCGCACTGCGTCCCGAATAGGCGTGGCGGAGGACGATCACTTCGTGGCGGCCGGTCGCGAGTTTCGCGGCGACGATCGCCGTGTCGTCGGCCTCGGTCCCGCTCGAAGTAAAGAACGACTTCTTCAAATTGCCGGGCGTGATCGCGGCGAGTTTTTCGGCGAGATCGGACTGGTTCGCATTCGCGTACAGCGTCGAGGTGTGCTGGATCTTGTTCGTCTGTTCGATGATCGCCGCATTGACCTCGGGATTTGCGTGCCCGACGCTGACGGTCAGCACGCCGCCGAAGCAGTCGAGGTACCTGTTGCCCTCGTTGTCCCAGACATACTCGCCCTCTCCGCGGACGAGCTCTATCGGCTCTTGGTAATAATTCGCGACGGCCGGGAACAGGAACTCTTTGTGTTTGCGGACGGCTTCAGAAACGGTCATTTTCGATTCGGTCGGATTCATATGAACTAATAAATAGCGGTTGGTCTAAAGTGGAACAAATATATGAGAACGGGGGGCGAAAGTAAAAAGGAGAAGGGTAAAAACAAAAAGTGAAAAGGGCAAAAGCAAAGAGGAAAAAGGCAAAAATTCCTCACGACGCGTAACCATGTTCGTTTTTCTACTTTCTACTTCTTAGTTTTTACTTTTTTACTTTTTACTTTTCCGCGTTTTTTTTGGTATAAAGTTTATTCGCCTCGGACGAGGTGAGACGACAAACAAGCCACCCTAGCTCAGTTGGTAGAGCATTCGATTCGTAATCGAAAGGTCGTCGGTTCAAATCCGACGGGTGGCTCCAGAAGATTCAATAACCTACGGGCGCCGATTGTCGGCGCCTTTTGTTTTCCTGTACAAGCAACTGAAAACACCGGCGGCACTGCACCTGTCAGAAATCGGACGGAAATGTCATTGACGTATTAGGGGATACGCGATGGCACCGACGGGACACCACGAGGAAGACGGAAAGAAACGACGGCCGGCAAGTTCTTTTCGTGCGCCGAATTTCGGCGACGGCGGCTTCGAGCGCAAGATCGATATCGCGATCGTAAGTACATGCGCGGTGGTGGCACTCTTCGTTGGATTCGTCGATTCGAAGGAAACGAAGGCGATCTTCAGTTTCGCCGAGGCAGTACTGGTCGCAATCATATGGCTCATCCCTCCGGCGATCATTGCGTGGATCGCGAAACGACTCGCGTTGTCGTGGAAAGCCGCCTTTGTCTTCACCTTCGTCGTGATCGCAGTCGTATTTTACTTGCTCAGGCAATACTCGTAGTGAATCCGACCCGATCTTGCGTTTCGGGCCGGGAAGATATTGACGCCGGCCTGGCCACAGCTAGCGGCCGGCATCGCCCGCGGGAGACGA
>JAKOSS010000638.1 GCA_029777145.1 Acidobacteriota bacterium
CCGAGAACATCGCGTTCGGGATCGACGACGGACAGAAACAGATCGCGGACGGAAAGCCGACGATCTCGGTCGAAAAGGCGGCGTCGGTCGCCGGGCTCGCGGAAGACATCAAGGGATTTCCGTATCAGTACGAACAGCGCGTCGGCGAACGCGGGATCACGCTTTCGGGCGGCCAGAAACAACGGACGGCGATCGCACGTGCCGTCATGCGCGACCCCCGGATCCTGATCCTCGACGATTCGCTTTCGGCCGTCGACACGTACACGGAAGAGACGATCCTGCACAATCTCAGGGACGTCCGTTCGGGCCGCACGACGCTCGTCGTTTCGCACCGCATCTCGACGATCCGCGACGCCGATCTGATCTGCGTCCTCGATGACGGCCGAATCACCGAACGCGGCACGCACGATGAACTGATCGCCCTCGGCGGCGAATACGCCGATCTCTACGAACGGCAGCTGCTCGAAGAAGAACTCGAAGCAACGGAATGAGCCAATTTGCGATTTTCGATTTTCGATTTGCGATTGCGACTGGAGCGCAAGCGTCCATCGCATTTCGGATTTGGGAATGCGGATTTGCGATTTGAATGTTGAATTTTGAACTTTGAATTTAAGAGATGAAAACCATCGAAGACCTTTTCCGGACAATCTCGATCGTGTGGGCGGTCCTGCTGCTCTCGCAGTTCATGTTCCTTTTCGTCCTGTCGCAGGCGGCGCCGGACGCGATGAAGTTCGATCCGGCCACGCCGGTTCTCGGCGAGAACGCCGTCTTCATCATCGCGTTTGCGTTTCTCGCGATCGTCAATCTCGTCCTTTCGCACGTCATCAAACGGCGCGCCTTCGAACAGGCGATCATCGACAAACGTCCGCAGCTGGTTCAAACCGGGATCATCATCGGCTGCGCGTTCTGCGAGGCGATCTCGATCTTCGGCATGGTCCTCGCGATCCTTTTCAACTACCAGTACTTCTTCGTTTGGTTCATCGTCGGCATCGGCGGGATCGTTTCGCACATCCCGCGACGCAAGGACCTCTACGACGCCGGCGGAAAATAGCCTGTGGTCAAAATGAATCCCAAATCCGCGATTTAACCCTGTCAGACTTGGTTCGGGAACTTTCCGCGCCCGGCGGAGTCAAAGTAATCAAATCACGAATCGAAAGGGAGATTCCTCTCGCTCTCCCTTCCCGCTTTGGAGGAGATTATGTTCAGGCTTGCAATCATCCTGGCGTTCGCGATCGCGTCCGCCTCAACGGTTTTCGGACAACAAACTCCGCAAGGTTCGCTTGAAGCGCAGACCCGTTCGGGCAAAGCGATCGGATCCTGCCCGCTGAAAAGGACGAATGTCCGGGCCGAAATCAGCGGATTTTTCGCCCGCGTCAACGTCGAGCAGGAGTTCGAGAACAATTTCGACAAGACGATCGAGGCGGTTTACTTGTTTCCGCTGTCGGCGAACGGCGCCGTGGATTCGATGAAGATGACGATCGGTTCGAGCACGATCCGCGGGAAAATGATGACCCGCGACGAGGCTCAAAAGCGGTACAAGGCCGCCGCTAACGCGGGAAAGACCGCGAGCCTTCTCGATCAGGAACGTCCAAACGTCTTCACGCAGTCCGTCGCGAACATTCAGCCCGGCGACAAGATCCTCGTCGAGATCAGCTACGTCGAAACGCTGAAATTTGACGACGGCGCGTTTGAATTCACCTTCCCGATGACAGTCGCGCCGCGATATTCTCCGTCGTCGGCGTCGACGGTCCAAACGGTAAATCCCGTCTATTCGGCGACTCGCTCAGGTCACGACATTTCGATCGAGGTCAGCCTAAATGCCGGCGTGCCGGTTGAATCGATCAAATCGACTAGCCACAAGATCGAAACTCTTTTCATGGGAGCCAACGGAGGGAAGATCACTCTGCGCGATGAAACGACGATCCCCAACAAGGATTTCGTGCTTCGCTACGACGTGACCGGCAAGAAGATCGAGGACGCTCTCTTCACACACTTCGGTTCCGACGGCGGTTATTTCTCGCTGATCCTGCAGCCGCCTGACAGCTTTCGGTTCGAGGATGTGA
>JAKOSS010000639.1 GCA_029777145.1 Acidobacteriota bacterium
GGCTTTCGAAAACCGCTGGGATTATAACACGCGCCGCCGCCCGGAATGTTCCCGACTCCGGCAAAATTAACGATCCGCGGAAACAACCTCATTACAAAACTTTACATCGAAGAATTATCTTGCGGAAAGATTGCTCGTTCCTTAGAATAGTTGAACCTTGAAACCGGAGAATCTATGGCTGTAATTCGACGCCTTGAAGCCGGCAGATCGATTGTCTCGCTGGTCGTTTTGTGTATTTTGGCAACTATCCTTGCCCTCGGTGTCGAAGTTCGCGGTCAGACGCCGACTCCGACGCCGCAGCTCCAGAGCGTCGAGGATAAAGGGACCGTCAAGGTCAGGGTCGACCTCGTGACGCTGACGCTGACCGTCACGGATCTTTACGGCCGTTATGTTTCCGGCTTGAGCAAGAACGCCTTCACTGTCTTCGACAACGGCGTCGAGCAACAAATCACGTATTTCAGCGACACTGACGCGCCGGTTTCACTCGGCATTCTGTTCGACGTCTCGGATTCGATGAGCGGCACCAAGATCGCGAAAGCGCGGCACGCACTTGAGCGGTTCATCAATACCAGCCATCCAAACGATGAGTATTTCCTGATCGCGTTCAATAATCGGGCGCAGTTGCTTCTCGACCGGACCCGCAACGGCGAGGCGGTGCTCGACAAACTGACGCTCGTCAACCCGCGCAACAATACCGCGTTGTACGATGCATGTTATCTCGGCATTGAGAAAGTGACGCGCGGAACGCACCAGAAAAAGGCGATGCTGATCATCAGCGACGGACAGGACAATGCTTCGCGCTACAATTTCGGCGAAGTCCGTCGGCTGATGAAGGAATCGGACGTCGTCGTTTATGCGGTCGGAATTCTCGACGGGCGCGATTCGGGCAGTTCCGAGGGGATGCTCGGAAAGGCGTTCCTCGACGAATTGACGAGCGTTACCGGCGGCAAGGCTTTTTATCCCGAGACCGACGTCGAAATGGATGAGATCTTCGAGCGCATCGCCCTCGAACTAAGACACCAGTATTCAATAGGTTACGTGCCGGATGATTTCCAAACCGACGGAAAATGGCATAAAGTCAAAGTTAAGGTCAAACCTCCGCGAGGGT
This sequence comes from Acidobacteriota bacterium, assembly GCA_029777145.1. The sequence goes on from JAKOSS010000639.1 coordinate 1,109, forward strand.
TGCCGCGTCTAACGGTACGCAGCCGTGAAGGTTATTTCGCGACCCCGTTGACCGATTACAAATAGACTGACCGATAAACGATGAAACGCAAGAATCTACTTCTTTTGATGCCGGCCCTGAGTTTGATTCTCATTCCGGCATTTTTCAATTTCTTCGGTGCGCAGGCGCAGACTGAAACGCCCACGCCGCAGAAGTCGCCGTCGCCGACTCCGACGCCCGTCGAGGACGAGGGAACGATCACGATCGAGACCGAACTCGTCAATCTCAATGTTCGGGTCATCGATCGCAACAATCGTCCGATCAACAGTCTGCGAAAAGAAGACTTCAAGATATTCGAGGATAACGTCCCGCAGGAGATCGAAGCGTTTTCGAAAGCGGAAGTTCCGACGAACTACGCGCTGGTGATCGACAATTCGGGATCGCTTCGGATGCAGCTCGACAAGGTCATCGAGGCGAGCAAGATCATCATCAACACCAACAAGCCTGATGACGAGACCAGCGTCATCCGTTTCGTCAGTTCGTCGAATATCGAGATCGCCCAGGAATTCACTTCCAACAAGTCCGATCTGACTGACGCGCTCGACAATCTCTATATCCAGGGCGGCCAGACGGCGATCATCGACGCCGTTTATCTTGCCGCGCAGCGCGTTGACGAATATGAGAAATCGCGCAACCCGAACGACAAGAAAAGGCGCGCGCTGATCCTCGTCAGTGACGGCGAGGACCGCGACAGTTTTTACAACGAGCAACAGTTGTTCGAACTGCTTCGCGAGTCGGAAGTCCAGATCTATGCCATCGGCTTCGTCAACGAACTGAGCAAGGAAGGCGGATTCATCAGCAAGAGCCCGCAGACAAAGGCCAAGAGTTTTCTTGAGCGTCTTGCGAAGGAAACCGGCGGAAAGGTTTATTTCCCTAACGCGCTGAGCGAATTGAACGGCATCGCTTCGGACATCGCAAGCGAACTTAGGACGCAGTACCTGATCAGCTATTACCCGACGAACACGGAGAAGGACGGTTCGTTCCGGACCATCAAGGTGAATGTCACCGACGGTCCGAACAAGGAAAAGCGAATTGCGCTGACGCGTTCGGGACGAAAGGCGAATGCCGATTCAAAACCGACGATCTCGAACCAGAAACCTCAGTAGGCCGTTTCGACGAAAAAACGAAAAGTGACGCGACCCCGAGTCCGCGGCACTTTCTTTATTTGTCCGACCAAATTAGTTCTCGGGAACCGAACCGGAGATCTTCTTGCGGTTCGTCTCACCGGTCTCGATCACCGGAATTCCGTCCGAAACCTCTTCATGCGGGCGCGGAATGACGTGCACGGCAGTGACGGTCCCGACTCGACGACCCGCCGCGGCTCCGGCATCGACGGCAGCCTTGACTGCGCCGACCTCACCGCGCACGATCGCCGTGACAAGTCCAGCGTCGATCCGCTCGTACCCGACAAGCGTTACATTGGCCGCCTTGACCATCGCGTCCGCCGCTTCGATCATCGCCACTAAGCCGAAACATTCAACCATTCCAAGTGCCTGCACTTTGTTTTACCTCGCAAATCGATGTCAATCAGACCAACTCGAACCCGAGTCGGACGACGAAGATCCGGAATCATATGATGAACCGGAATCAGAAGACGACGAGCCCGAGTCATATGACGCCGAACCCGAATCGCCGGCGCCGCTTGATTCGTAGGAAGCCAATCCGTAATCATATCCGCCGGCCCCGGAATCCGCTGCCTGGCTTCCCGAATCGTACGAAACGAACGATTCCGGTTCGGCCGGACCTGCGCCGACGTGCGCCTGTGAATTGTCTGCCGCAACGTTCATTTCGGCCGGACTCGCTTCGACGGCGAACAACCCCGGATTAATCAAATGGCGCGCCTGTCCAAACTCATGATCGTCCTCCTCGTCGGACACGACGTACCCGGACGAGCCGTTCGTGAACGGTCGCCGGCGGGTCGTTCGTTTCCGCCTGAAGACGAGCCAGATCAAAAGAGCAAGGAACGCCGCTCCGGCAAAGATCGCAAAAAAGAATACAACAATCGCGACACCCATATCAGCCGATCAGTTGAAATAAGAAGCGACAAGATAGATGACGATTACGATCAAAAGCATCACCAGCGTGGCGAGGATGAACTTGAAATTCGGCCCCGGTTCGGGCTCCTCCCAGATCACCTCAACATCCCGCCGCTCGATCGTTTTCCCTTTCCGTCGCAGACTTGCCGCGGTCCGGAGCTTTGCATCTTCAGCGATTCCCGGCTTTGGGATCGCCTCGTCCGAAACATTCTTTTCTTCGGAAGTTTCCTTTTGCTTCTTCTTGTTCTTATCGAGCTTTGTCGTCTCAAGTTTTTTCGATTCGACAATATCGGCCCGGTACCAGGCGTCATTTGCCGCCGACCGCGTCTGCGACTTTTCCGCGGCGATCGATTCGGGAGCGACCGGACCGCCGCAATTGTAGCAATAGAGCGATCCCTTGCGGACATCGGCTCCGCAAGCCTCACAAACGGGAGTTTCGACCACAGATTCAGTCATTGGACTCAACTATCGGGGGCGGCGTCATTTGATCACCGAAAAGATATCCTTCTCATCGCCGAGATCGCGGGCCGCCGGCGTCACGATCGTCTTGGGCGTTATGTAAATGCGTCCGCCTTTATCTATCGCCGAGCGGACATCAGACTCGCTTACGAAATCGACCGGCACGGGCGCCGTTTCCGCTGCGCCCGAATGCGGTCGAAGTTCATGGATCACGGTCTTCACCGGTCCGGTCTCGGCTTGCTGCACCGGTTCGGCGATTTCAGACGTCGCCGGTTCGGCGAGTTTCTTGCTCAAAAAACTGTCAACCAATCTCGCGATCTCGGTCCGGCGATCGGCCTTCGGAACGTCCGGCGCAACGGACCGCGGTTTCGCGCCGGAAACCGGCTTGGTCTCAAACGCAACGCGTTTGATGTCCATCAGGTGGATCGGCGAGACGTTGTCGCTCGTGACGTTACCGCCCCAGGATCCGCAACCAAGCGTCATTGACGGTGCAAGATCGGTCGAAAAACCGATCGCGCCGTGCGTCGTCGGCGAGTTGATCACGATCCTCGAAGCCGGCATCTGAGCGCCGAAACGGATCGCCGCCTCGCGTGATTCCGAATGCATCCCTGCCGTGTGCCCCATGCCGCCGAATTTCAAGATCTCCTCGCAACGGTTTGCACCGGCCTCGAGTCCGTCGGCGACAAAAAACGCGAGCGTCGGCGAAAGTTTCTCAACCGACCA
>JAKOSS010000640.1 GCA_029777145.1 Acidobacteriota bacterium
TCCGTCGCCGCGCGGGATCTCGACGAGTTCCGGATCGCTCATCACCCAGCCCGCGCCGGGCAGGCAGTTCTGCGGACTATGGTAGGTCGCGCCGGTTCGCTGAGTCGAATAATAGCCGACGTAGATATTCGCGATCCGGCCGTCGCCGGCGACATATTCGCGCATCGTGTAGTCCGAAACGCGCAGAACGTTCTCGACGGCGTCGCCGAAGCGGATCTCGTCGCCTTTTTGATTCCAGTCGCCGAGCGCGGCCGGAAATTGCGCGAGTTGACGCCGTTCGGGTTGTATCTCCGTCCTGAAATTGAACCAGTTCACGAGCAGACCGCAGGTTACGAGCGCCGCGGCGAGAATGGCGACCTTGCCGTTGGTGATCGATCTTCGCGCGACCGATCCCGGCGTCTCATCGTTTGCTTCAGGCTCCCTGAACACCCGCATCAACGCGTAATTGACGCCGATCAGCAAGGCCAGTGCGACGACATAGACCAGCCAGCCCGACGCCTCGTGCCAGGTCGTTTCGAGCGCCCGCATGCCGTACTTGTAGGTTAGAACGCCGGTTGCCGTGACCCGTGCGGCGTTCGTGAATACCGCGATCGGGACGGCGGCCGCCATCACGAGGATCGCGCGCCAGAGATCGGAGCTTCGGATCGATTCGGAGAAGCTTTGAAAATAAAGTCCGCGATCGCGCCGCGTGAAATAAACGAGGATCAGACCGAGCGTCACCAGCGTCATCAACGACCGTATGCCGCTGCAGGCCTCGACGACCTCGAGCGCGATCACCTGCGTCGCGCCGCTCGGAAGGATCTCGATGACGTTCCCTTTTCTGACCGTCGGAACCTCGAACAGCCGGATTCCCCAAACCGCCGCTTTCGAGGCCAGAAGCTGAAGCGGAAACGCGATCTTGTTGAAAACGATCTGCGGGATCGGTACGGAAAGCGCGAGCAAAGCGAGCGGGACGGTCAGAAATCTCATGACCGCGGCGCCATAAAACCAGGCGACGATGCCGGCCAGCATGACGATCATTGAAATGCGCTGTGTAAAGAGTTCGGCGCCGAGTGTCCCGGCCAAAAGCAAAACGAACGCGGCCACGACCAATGCAGTCGCGAGCGATTTTGAAGAATCAGAGGCGATCGGCCTGATCTCGGCCCGCGCGGCCCAGACGATCGCGGCAATCACGAACGGGACAAGCAGTCCGTGCGAATAATTCTCGTCCGTCCACCAGTCATGCCCGAGCTTTTCGAGCACGCCGGCGTACAGAAACGCGAACGCCGCCGCGATGGCCAGCGGCTTCCACAATGATCTGTAATCGAAATCGAGTCGGTCCATCCGAACCTGAAACAAACGTCAAATCAACGCCGACTTCCGAAAGCGTCGTCAGCGAACGGGTTCGCGAAGCATGGCTTCGGACGCCTGGCGGGCCAGATCCGCCGCTTTCGGATGCGATTCCGCGAGTTGCGCGACTTGCCGGAGCGCCTCGCCGGTCCTCGAAAGCAGACGTACGAGATCGCCTTCTTCGGCCTTTGAACGCAGGACCAGTTCCTGCCAACTCATTCCGGCAGCCCAATTCTCCGCGGCCGCGGCGGCCGAAAAATTGAGCTCCGGTGCGGGTTCGACACCGAATTTCCATTCAACATTGGAAACGTCGAAGACGATCTCTTCGAACTGGGTCAGAAGATCAAGGATCGGATCGGACAGATAGATCTCGCCGTAGTTGCGCTCGGCGTCGGCCGCGAGCGCCGCCATGACGGCTGCCATCGTCGGCACGTCGAGCCCGTCGAAGATCTCACGGCGAAGCGCTTCGCCAACGAGCAACGGCCGGTCGACCCTGACATCGGCGAGCCACTTTCCGCGTTCCGTCACCTGCTCGGTAAAGAAATCAAGATAGCCGAAATGATCGAGAACTCGCGCCCGATGCTCAAACGGCAGCCAGATCTCGTCGCGCAGGATCTCGATGTCGCGTTCCGTCGATTCGAGATAGCCGGCCTCGTTCCAAAGATCCCAGAGCATTTGGTGCGCGGCGCGCGTCTGATCTTCAGTCAGTCCTTTCTTGAGAAGGGAGCTGATCAGTGAACCGACAAGGTCCGCGGCCTCGTCGGACTCGCCCGCCGAAGTGCTTCGGCGCGGCTCTTCAAGAGGCCGGTTTGCGCCGCGTTGCGTGTCCGAGATCGCGCGGTCGAACGAGTCCTCGTCGAGAGCAAATCGCTCTTCGTAAACCCTGCCGATCTGCGAAAGCGCGAGTTGAACTCCGCGTCCGTCATCACGCATTCCGGAGACCTTGTCGCCGTAAACGTTGAGGACAAGGAACAAACGGTCGGAACTGCGGCCTTTTGAAACTACCCGGCCAACGACGACGTGCTCGCGAAGCCATTCCTGGCGCATTTCGGCGCGGGTCCGCGGCAGTTGCTCCTGGAGACGTACGCGCGTGCTTGTCAGACGTTCGAACGCCCGGACCGTATCGACGCCGATCCCGTATTCGTTTTCCTTGACGGCCGCGGCGATGCGTTTCTCCGCGGCTTCGACCGATCGTTCGAGCTGCGCGATCCGCCGGGCCGTGTCGCGGAAGGCAAAGCTCTTTTCGGCGATCTCGCGAAGTTGTCCGAATGTCCCGAACGCGTCGAGCAAATTGAGAAGACTTGAGTAAGTAGCGCGAAAGCGGCTTGTCAGCGCGTCCGGCGGCGATTTTAGAAGTTGGGCGATCTTCGGCGGATTCTGGAACTGGCCGGGCGCAACCACGACGAATCCGACGTTGTCCTTTCCCCGTCGTCCCGCGCGTCCGGTCATTTGCTGCAATTCTGACGCGGTCAGCGATCGCCAACCGTCGTTGCCGCGCGTGTCGGCGTTCGAAACGACAACGGA
>JAKOSS010000641.1 GCA_029777145.1 Acidobacteriota bacterium
AAGAACCTTGGCGATTCGCCGGTGACGAGCACGTAAACCGATTTCGCCAGTGAATAGATGTCGGCCGCCGGCGTCAGTTCCGAAACGGAAGCCGTCGCCTCGTCGGCGAGCAGCGGCGAATGCTCGGGCGGCGCGTAGATATTGGTCCCGACGCGCGTGATCGGCGTGTCGGACTGCGAGAACCGCGCGACGCCGAAATCGGCGATCTTCACCGTCTTGAGATCGCGCGTCAGAAGCAGATTCTGCGGCTTTATGTCGCGGTGGATGACGCCGTGACGATGCGCGTGGGCGAGCCCGGCGCAGACTTGCTCGGTATATTCGAGCGCCTCCGCGACCGTCAGCGACTTCGACCGGCAGAGCTTCGCGAGATCGCCGCCCGGCAGATATTCAAGCACCAGATAGTGAAAGACCGTGCTCCGGAGATCGCGCGCCGTTCCGTGTCCGAGCCGGCTGACGACATTCGGATGTCGGACGCGATCGAGCGCGACGGCTTCGTTCTGAAAGTTCTCGACGAGCGTGCGTTCAAGGTCCTGATCGAGGTCATTCTGCATGAAGACGTTGAGCGCCTTGATAACGACCTCGCCATGCGGCGACTGCTGCGAGGCGATCGTGTCGCGCGCGAGGTAGATCTCGGCATAGCTGCCCCGACCGAGCAGATCGATGACGTCGAATCGCTTGTCAAGCCGGCAGTTTTTCAGAGAAAGTTCACGCATCTTATGATCTTCGTGAGATCGTCAATCAATTACGAACACAACGTCCGCGATGTTCATTCGATGATAATTGATTCCGCCCGATCTTTGTAGGCAAATCGCAATTCGCGGGACGCAGCGCGCCGCGAGAACGCTCCCTGACGTGTTCTGAGATCGGATTGGTAAGACCTGTAGTTCGGTTCGTCGGCAAATCCCATGCGGCGTTCAGAATCCGCAAATCGTCCGAAAACTTCCTGCCGATTGCCGGAGATGCACGTTGTGAGTACAGGCAACCGATTAACTGAATTCCGGCCTGGACAAATCTTGCGGATCAGGGTTGCAATAATTGGTTAAACCAATTATGATTTAACCCGACTTCAGCAGCCATTGATACTTTGAATATCCACCGATCTGAAACGATTCCGGTTCAGATCCGGCCATCCGCGAACAAAGCGTTCGCCGGTCGATGATTCCCGGCGACCGCAGTCGCTGCGAAGTCCGATTCCCGTCAATCCATTGACCTCGGATTGACATTCAAGGATGCGCCACAATTGACGCTATAGCCTTGGGCGGCAATTGTGGCGCATTGATTTTCAAACATAACGGGAGAATGTTCGGACAATGAGAGCACGATTTGCGATCATCGGGTTTCTGATGATTTTGTTCGCCGTCAGCGTGTATGCGCAGAATCCGGATTTGACCGTCGCCGCGGACGGTTCGGGCGACGTCAGGACCGTGAATGAAGCGATCGCCCGCGTACCCGAGTTCAACCGGAAACGATTCAAGATCGCGATCCGCCCGGGGACGTACGTAGAACAGATCAACATTCCCGTCACCAAGCCCTACGTGACGCTCACCGGCGACCCGTCGGGCGGCACGAAACTCAGCTTCGACATCAACAACGCGCGCGCCGGAACGACGTCGGCGGCGTATGCGTTCTACGTCGGCGGGCACGATTTCCGCGCCGAGAACATCACCTTCGAGAACGCTTACGCGTACAAACCGGGACAGACCGGAAGCCAGGCGGTCGCCGTGCTTGCCGAAGCCGATCGGATCGTCTTCAGCAAATGCCGGTTCATCGGTTGGCAGGACACCTTGTACGCGAAGAACGGTCGACAGTATTACGTCGATTCATATATCGAGGGCCACGTCGATTTTATCTTCGGGCAGGCGGCAGCGGTGTTTGAGAACTGCGAGATCCGATCAAAGGGCAGCGGCTACATCGCGGCGCCGATGCGATTTGCCGACAACGAACCGTCGGGATTTCTTTTCTATCATTCGAAACTGACGGCGAACGACGGCGTCACGGGAGTTTTCCTCGCGCGACCTTGGCGGGCATATGGGCGAACGGTCTTCATCGATACCGAAATGGGTGCGCATATCCGGCCCGAAGGATGGAACAACTGGGGGAAGACCGAGAACGAGTCGACCGCGTTCTTCGCCGAATCCGGTTCGACCGGACCGGGATTCGACGCGGCAAAGCGAGCCGCGTGGGCGCGCAAGCTCGACAAGAATGATCTTGCGTTCTTTACTCCTGACGCCTTTCTAAAGGGAAACGACGGGTGGAATCCGCGAAAGATCGACGACAAATTCGCCGAGTCCGTGCGTCCTGACTGGAGTCTGATCACGTGGAACGCCGTCATGCGTCAAAAGCCGCTCTGGTATCAGACGGACGAGGCGGCGCGGATCGCCGATCAGGTGGTGCTTTATCAAAAAACGAACGGCGGTTGGGAAAAGAACGTCGATATGGCGCGCGTCCTCACCGAGTCCGACCGGGCCAAGGTCCGCGCCGCGAAGGACGACATCTCGGAGTCGACGATCGACAACAACGCGACCCACACGCAGCTCGCATTTCTCGCAAGAACGATCACGGCGAGCCTTCAAAAATCGACGCCGCCGACGAATCATCCGAAGCACGTCGAATCGTTCAACAAGGGACTCGATTACCTGCTCTCGATTTCGTACGAAAACGGAGGGTTCCCGCAGTTTTATCCGTTGCGAAAGGATTACACGCGGCACATCACATTCAACGACGACGCGATGATCGGCGTCCTTGAAGTGCTCCGCGACATCGCGGAAAAGAAACCCGACTATCAGTTCGTCGACGAGGCGCGGCGCGCGAAGAGCGCGGCGGCCGTCGCCAAGGCGATCCCGCTGATCCTGAAACTTCAGGTCGTCGAAAAAGGCGTCAAAACCGTTTGGGTGCAGCAGTACGACGAGGTCACGCTCGAGCCGGCGTGGGCGCGCAAGTTTGAGCCGCCGTGCCTGACGGCGAGTGAATCAGTCGGGATCGTCCGCTTTCTGATGGGCATCAAAGAACCTTCGGCGGAAGTCGTGGATTCGATCGAATCGGCCGTCAAGTGGTTCCGCGCCAATCAGATCAACGGTTACCGTTTTGAGAGCGTCAAGGGCGACCGCCAGCTTATCAAGGACGAAAAGGCGACGCCGATCTGGGCGCGCTATTACGAATTCGGAACGATGAGGCCGATCTTTTCGGGCCGCGATTCGGTGATCCGGTACGACGTCCGCGAGATCGAATCGGAACGCCGCAACGGCTACGCCTGGTACGGCAATTGGCCCCTGTCACTGATCGAAAAGGACTACCCGAAGTGGAAGTCCGCACGTGCAAAGAAATAACGCTATGAAAAATTTCTCTCGACGGGAATTCCTTGAACTTGCGATCGCCGGGACCGGTGCGACACTGCTTCTCTCGCAGACCGGATTCGCGCAGTCGAGATCCGCCGATCCGTGGCGGACCGAATATCCGAAAATTCTGGCGCGGATCAAGCCGCCGCGTTTCAGGAAACGCGATTATTCGGTGCTGAAGTTCGGTGCGGTCGCCGACGGCAAGACGCTTGCGACGGAAGCGTTCCGCAAAGCGATCGAAACCTGCGCAAAGAACGGCGGGGGACGTGTCGTCGTGCCTCCGGGCGAGTATCTGTCGGGCGCGATCCATCTCAAGTCGAACGTCAATTTTCATGTCTCGAAGGGCGCGCTTATCAGATTTTCGACGGATCCGAAGGACTATCTTCCGATCGTCCATACGCGTTGGGAAGGCATGGAGCTGATGCATCTTTCGCCGCTGATCTACGCCTACGAGCAGACGAACATCGCGCTCACGGGCGAGGGAACGCTCGACGGCCAGGGCAAATCGTTCTTCTGGAAATGGCACGGCAACCCGAATTACGGCGGCACTCCGGACGTCATCAGCCAGAAGGCGGCGCGGGCACGGCTCTACGAATTCATGGAGAAGAACGTCCCCGTAGAACAGCGTATCTTCGGCGAGGGACATTATCTCAGACCGCAGTTCATCCAGCCGTACAAATGCACGAACGTGCTGATCGAAGGCGTGACGATCGTCGATTCGCCGATGTGGGAAGTTCACCCGGTACTCTGCCGGAACGTGACCGTGCGCGGTCTGCATATTTCGTCACACGGCCCGAACAACGACGGCTGCGATCCCGAATCGTGCAAGGACGTTCTGATCGAGAACTGCTATTTCGATACCGGCGACGATTGCATCGCGATCAAGTCCGGGCGCAACAACGACGGCCGCCGGATCAACGTCCCGACCGAGAACATCATCGTCCGCAACTGCGTCATGAAGGACGGCCACGGCGGGATCACCGTCGGCAGTGAGATCTCGGGCGGCGTCCGCAACCTCTTCGCGGAGAACAACAATCTCGACAGCGCAAATCTCTGGACGGCGCTGCGGGTCAAGAACAACGCGTCGCGCGGCGGACTTCTCGAGAACATGTATTTCAGGAACACGATCGTCGGACAGGTTTCGCGCGCGGTCGTCGAGATCGATTTCAACTACGAAGAAGGCGCGAAAGGCGATCACACGCCGGTCGTCCGCAACTACGTCGTCGAGAATCTGACGTGTCGGAAAGGGAACCGCGCGGTCGATCTTCAGGGGCTCGACAAAGCTCCGATCTACGACGTGAAACTCAAGAACTGCAGTTTCGAATCTCTCGACAAACCGTCGGTCATAAAGAATATCAGGGGCTTGGAACTCGTCGACGTCAAAGTCGGCGGAAAGATCGTCGAAAAGCTCGACTAGGAGGCGATTTATGTCAATCGATAACGGATTCAGCCGGCGCGACTTTGTGAAGTCCGCAGTTGCCGCGGGAACCGGAATTCTGGTCGCGGGATCGGGCGCGGCACATGCGGCTGACGATACCCGCAAGCGTTACGCTCTGGTCGGAACCGGGCACCGCGGCACCGGAATGTGGGGCGTCGATATCGCCAAACGGTACACCGACAAGATCGAGTTCGTCGGACTTTGCGACAAGAATCCGAAGCGTGCTCTGGCCGGAAAGGCGTTGATCGGGGTCGAGTGTCCGACGTTCACGGACTTCGACGAAATGCTCGCGAAGACGAAACCCGACATCTTGATGGTG
>JAKOSS010000642.1 GCA_029777145.1 Acidobacteriota bacterium
ATAGCTGTACGCCTCTGAAAGGATCGTGAAGCGATTGCGAATCCCGCCGTAGTTCTGCCCGATGCGCGGCTGGTGCGTGAACGCCTCCCACGTCGTCTTCTGTCCTTCCTTCGGCGTATTCGAGAAGCCTGTGAAATTGCCGTAGTAATAGCTTCTGAACTTGAACTTGCGGAGCAGCGACGCCGCGATCGCCGGCATCATCACGTTCCTTTGATAGTCGAGGATCGCCTGGTCCGTATCCGGATTCAGCGGTTGCGAGTACGTCAGGTGGTAACCGTGATATGAGCCGTTCGTGGTGTGCAGATCGACCGTCAGCTGCGGATCCCAACGGTTGAAAACGCCGATCAGTGAGCGCGCCTCCGACGATTCGAGTTTCATGTAATCGCGGTTCAGATCGAGGCGCTGATTATTCTCGCGAACCCCGACTCCGCCGATCGGACCGTTTTGGTTCCAGCGATTGTCCGTCGAGATCTTTTCGTTTCCGTCGGCATTGTAGATCGGAGCGATCAGAATCGTGATCTTCGAAAGCAACGGCTTGAGATCGCCGAAAAGCAATCTGCGCGCAATGTTCTGCGCCGCTTCTTTACCCTCGACCTCGCCCGCGTGGATGTTCGCCATGACGAAGACGATCGGACGACCGAGTGCGCGCGCCTCATCGGGAGTCGAAATCGCGCGATCCGAAAGGATCATCATCGGCAGCGACTTGCCGCCTTCCGTCGTTCCGAAATTTTCGACGCGCAGGATCGGACTCTTACGCTGAAGTTCGGCGATGAATGCCGTCACTTCGTCGTACCGGCTGGTTTCCTCGAAATTCGATAGTTCGGCCCGGGTTTTGGGCAAATCGGCACTCTGCGCCATCGCCGCAAGCAGGCTGGCGGCAATGACGAACGCGGCAGCAATGATCTTCATTTTCAGTCCTCGCAAACCAGAGGATCGGTTGAGATCGTCCAGTTCGTCAGTTTGTAGGCGTTCTTGAGATTGCGGTAAACCACCGCTTTGACGTATCGGCGCGTCGCTCGCTTTTCACCGCGCTTAATCATCACTTCGAGACAAACTTCGTAGTTGATTCCGGCGACGACCTGCATCCTGGCGGAGCTGATCTTCGACAGCTTGATGGTCGCGGCTTCTTCAGTTCCGAGACGGCCAACGGCGAACGCCGCGGCGGCTTTGACGTCCTTGTCTTTTGTGTCCGCGGTGCCGTATCCGCCGGTGATCTGCTGGCCAAAACAGGTGCTCGCCGCGCCGAATGCGAAAAGGAAGATCGCAATCAGGAAAGCATGGCGAAACGGGTTCCGGGAGTTCGTCGATCCGCGTTCGGACCGCCTCAAAATTTGGAGCTTCATGGCGCGTTGAGATTATCACTTAAGGTCCTTTGAATTCAACTGTTCCGCTGCCTGAAACAGCGCCTGAGAATAGCAAAAAACACGTATGTTTACGTATTTCGAACGTCCGCCCGGTGAACTATCATTGAGACATACATTCGTTGTACTGACGTCCTCGCGGACGGCATGTCCGTCACGTGCGGCATGGAGAAATTTTATTATGAGCCTGAAATCAAGTCTGATACTCACCGTTCTGCTCGCGTTTGCAGCTGCATGCGGAAACGCAGGTTCCAATTCGGCCACAAACTCGACGTCGTCGAAACCGAACGCGAACCCGACCACGAATACGAATTCGATCACGACGGCAAAACCGTTCTCGGCAACCGTCGAACTGCACGGGATCAAATTTGTCGTCGAGAGTCCCAATTCCGCGACCGGAAACAAGTTCACCGTCACGCCGTCGGGGCTGAAGGAATCGAACGAACCGTTCACGCAGGCCGTCGACGGCGAAGTTTACGGAGCTGAGGTCGGCGATCTGAATATCGACCAATCGCCTGAGGTTTACGTCTTCGTTCGTGAAAGATCGGGACTGAAACGTTCGTCGGTCTATGGTTTCGCGGCCAACAACAAGAAGTCGATGAGTTCATTTGTACTGGCTGAGCCGGATCTGAAGAGCAAGGAATACACCGGTTACAACGGCGAGGACGAGTTCGCGGTTGTGGAGAATGTGCTGTCGCGCCGCTTTCCACTCTTTGAAGGCACCGGCGCCGATGCGAAAAAGACGGGAAAAACGCGGATCGTCCAGTACAAGATCAAGCCGGGTGAAGCGACCTGGCAGTTTTACGTCCTTCGGTCGGATGAATTTTGAGAAATTGCGAACTTAGAGGAGAACTATCAATGAAGAAGTTAGCAACGATGCTAGCCCTGGCGTTTGTAATTTCGCTTGGAGCGAGCGAGATCAACGCACAGTCGAAAGTAAATGTCAGATTCGCGCGCGGCGCAAGCAGTGCGACCGTCTCGGGTACGATCCGTGGCGGACGCTACATAGACTACGTCTTGAAGGCGTCGGGCGGCCAATACCTGACGGTCGTTCTTAACAAGCGCAGCGGCGCCCCGGCGCTGTTCAACGTTCTTCCGCTCGGCAGCGAGGTCGCGATCGCTGATGACGCGCGGCAGTCGACTAATTGGAGCGGTGAGTTGCCGAACGACGGAACCTACGTCGTGCGGGTTTACCTGGAGAAGGCGGATCGGCTCGCGAACCGTTCGTCGAGTTTTCGATTGAGTTTCAGGATCCGTTGATCGGATCCTTTTGGCGGGGATGCGGCGGGGGTAGCGCATCCCTTTTTTTCTCGAGTTGTCACCGCGGATGCGCTAACGGCTAACTACTCTCTGCTCAGCTCATCGGTAAGATAATCTGAGAGATTAATCAAGGAAATGCCAACCTAAGGCCCGGGTTTACTTCGGTATGCCCGGGCCTTGATAATATAATCGAGCTTGAATTCAATCTCTTATCCAAACAGTTATGAGCGAACCATCTACCGGAAAATCAACGAGAATCGAGACCGATTCGATGGGCGAGATCGCCGTCGAGTCCGAAAAGTATTGGGGAGCGCAGACCGAGCGCTCGCTTCATCATTTCAATATCGGCTTTGATACGATGCCGCGCGAATTGATCCGCGCGCTCGGCGTATTGAAAAAGGCGGCGGCGCTGACGAACCACGAACTCAAACCGCAGTTGCTGACGAAAGAAAAACTTGATCTGATCGTTCAGGCAGCCGACGAGGTCATCGACGGAAAGCTCGACGCCCATTTTCCGCTCCGTGTCTGGCAGACCGGGTCTGGCACCCAAACCAACATGAACGCCAACGAGGTCATCTCGAACCGCGCGATCGAGATCGCCGGCGGCGAAATGGGATCGAAGAAACCCGTCCATCCGAACGACGACGTCAACATGTCGCAGTCGTCGAACGACACTTTTCCGACCGCGATGTACATTGCCGCTGCGGAGCGGCTCAACGCGATGATCCCGACCGTTCAGGTGCTCCATGACGCGATCGACGCCAAGGCGAAAGAATTCGCCGATGTCGTAAAGATCGGACGGACTCACTTGCAGGACGCGACGCCGATCACCGTCGGCCAGGAATTCGGCGGCTGGGCATCGTTGATCGAGCGCGATATCGCACGTCTGCGGCAGGTTCTCGACGGCCTGCTCGATCTCGCGATCGGCGGGACTGCCGTCGGAACCGGTCTGAACGCGCATCCGGATTTCGCCGACAAGGCGGCCGCGCGCATTGCGGAACTCACCGGATTGCCGTTCCGCGCACACCCGAACAAGTTCGCGGCGCTGTCGGCGCATGACGAGGTCGTGTATGCCTCAGGCGCGCTGAAGACGCTCGCGGCGTCGCTGATGAAGATCGCGAACGACGTGCGCTGGCTCGCTTCGGGCCCGCGTTGCGGGATCGGCGAGCTCGTCATTCCCGAGAACGAGCCGGGAAGCTCGATCATGCCCGGCAAGGTGAATCCGACCCAATCCGAGGCGATCACGATGGTCGCCGCGCAGGTCATGGGCAACGACGCGGCGATCGGATTCGCCGGTTCGCAGGGCAACTTCGAACTCAACGTCTTCAAGCCGGTGATGATCCACAACTTCCTGCATTCGGTC
>JAKOSS010000643.1 GCA_029777145.1 Acidobacteriota bacterium
CCGTCTGAAAGCTGAAGGGCAGGAAGTTTGGCAGGACCTCAAGCCGCACGAGCAGGTCGTCAAGATCGTCTACGACGAACTTGTCGAACTCTTCGGCGGGACGTCGTCGCGGCTTGTCTTCACGAAGCAAGCTCCGAACGTCGTCATGATCGTCGGACTTCAGGGTTCGGGTAAGACGACGTCGACCGGAAAGATCTCGCGCTGGCTCGCCGACAACCAGGAGCGCAAGCCGCTGTTGGTTTCCGTCGACGTTTACCGTCCGGCAGCGCGCGAACAGCTGAAAGTCGTCGGAAATGCGGTCGGCGTTTCGGTTTACGAAGACAAGTCGACGAACGATCCGATGACGCTCGTTCGCGGTGCGATCAAGAACGCGCAGGAAGTCGGATACGACACGCTGCTCATCGATACAGCGGGACGTCTTCATATTGACGACGAGCTCATGGTCGAGCTCGAGCAGATCAAGGCTGAGACCAAACCGATCGAAGTTCTTTTCGTCGCCGACGCGATGACCGGCCAGGACGCCGTCCGTTCGGCCGAAGAATTCCATCGCCGCGTCGGGATCACCGGCGTCGTGCTGACGAAGATGGACGGCGACGCCCGTGGCGGTGCGGCGCTTTCGATCAAACAGGTCATCGGTCAGCCGGTCAAGTTTGTCGGTGTCGGCGAAAAGTACGACGCGATCGAACCGTTCTACCCGGACCGGATCGCGCAGCGCATTCTCGGCATGGGCGACGTGCTGTCGCTGATCGAGGAAGTTCAGGGGAAGATCGACGAGGAAGAGGCGCAGCGACAGCTGCAGAAAATGACGAGCAATCAGTTTACGCTCGAAGATTTTCGTGCCCAACTCGGACAGTTCAAGAAGCTTGGCTCGATGTCGAAGCTGATGAAGATGCTGCCGGAGCAGATGCTTGGCGGGATGCAGCTTTCGGACGAGCAGTCGGAACAGGTCGAAGGCCAGATGAAGCGCACCGAAGCGATCATCGATTCGATGACGCGTCAGGAACGCCGCGATTACCGCGTCATCGACGCCAGCCGCAAAACGCGGATCGCGAACGGATCCGGATCGACGATCTCCGAAGTAAATCAGTTGCTGCGTCAATATGAGCAGATGCGCAAAATGATGCAGCAGATGAATCGCGGCGGTTTGCTCGGGAAACTCGCGGGACGTGCGATGGGCGGTCTCGAAGGCGGACTGAACGGTCTTCTCGGCGGCGGCGGCGGACTTGGCGGAATGTTCGGCGGAGCACCGTCATCGAACGATTTCGACAATGAGTATGATGAAGCTCGTGACTCGTTGGCGAAGAAATTGAAAAAGAAGAAGCGTCACAAGAAGAGGCGCTGATCAGTAGTCGGTGGTCAGTGGTCAGTGGTCGGTTGGGCTATTTGGAACACATCACCGGAGGGAATTACATTGGGATGGCAGTTCGCAGCGGTCAATAGATGAGTCTACCGACCACTGACCACTGACCACCGACAACTAACTAATTATGCTAGCAATCAGTTTGATGAGAATGGGCGCGAAGAAATCACCGTTTTATCGCGTCGTGGTAAAGGAAAAGCGCTCGAAGCGTGATGGAAAGTACATCGAGAATCTCGGTACTTACAATCCGATGTCGAATCCGGCGGAAGTTGTGCTCAAGCACGATCGCATCCAGTACTGGATCGGCGTCGGAGCGCAGCCGACGGAAACCGTCGCGAGCCTGATCAAACACAATCCGAAGCCGGAATAGTTTGGGAAGTGTTGAAAGTTTGGGAAGTGTTGGAAGTTTGGGAAGCTTATGCTGACCGGAATCCTGACCGCCTATCGGAAACGCTATGAAGTCTGCCGTTGAGAAAATCATTAAGGCGTTGGTTGCCAATCCTGACGTGGTCGAGGTCGGCGAGTCGTCGGACGGAAAGAACGTTCATCTCGAAGTCCGTGTCGGCGAAGGCGACATGGGCCGGATCATCGGACGCGAAGGCCGGACCGTGAAGGCGATCAGGAGTTTGCTGTTCTTCGCTGGACAGAAGCATGGCAAACGGTTCCATCTCGACATTCTCGATTAGAAACGAGATGGCCGACCCGGAACTGGTTGCGATCGCGCGCGTCGTCAAGCCCCGCGGGCTGCGCGGCGAATGCGTGGCGGACATCCTGACCGATTTCCCGGAACGCTTTGCCGATACCGCGGAGGTGATCGCCCGGTCGGCCGGCGGCGATCGTCAATTGACAATTAGGAGTGTCAGGTTTGACAAGGATCGGGTCCTGATCAAGTTCGACGGAGTCGACGACATCGATTCCGCGGAACAGCTTCGGAATGCTGAGATCTGTGTTCCCGAAACCGACGCGGTTGAACTTGAAGACGACGAGTTCTTTGATTGGGAACTTGAAGGCTGCCGGGTTGAAACCGTCGCCGGCGAGACGATCGGGACCGTTCGCGAGTTGATGCGAACAGGGGCGACCGAGATTCTGGTGGTCGCCGGTGTCGCGAAGGAATACCTGGTCCCGTTCGCCGAGACGATCTGCGTCGGCGTTGACGTCGAGAACAAAATGATCACGATCGATCCGCCGGAAGGACTTCTCGATTTCTGATGACTGGAGCGCAAGCGTCCCGCTTGCATCTCATCATCGTTAGTCTTATCCCGGAGAATTCGCACCGAACGCTCAAGCAAGCGGGACGCTTGCGCTCCAGTCGAAATGAGGATCGACGTTTTAACAATTTTCCCGGAGTTCTTTCGCGAGGTCTTTGATTTTGGTATCATTCGCCGCGCACGCGGAGCCGGGATCGTCGAGATAAACGTTCACGATCTTCGTGATTTCACGCTCGACAAACACCGCAAGGTAGATGACCGGCCGTTCGGCGGTGGCGACGGAATGGTTCTGATGGCTGAACCGATCTTCCGGGCAATTGAAAATTTGATTGGGACAGCGGATCGCGATCAGTATCCGGACGGCACTCGGGTCGTATTGCTCTCGCCTCAAGGGAGACAGTTGAAGCAGACGGTCGCAAACGAGTTCGCCGACGAATCGACGCATATCGTTCTCATCTGCGGACGGTACGAAGGGGTCGACGAGCGTGTCAACGAGGCACTCGTCACGGACGAGCTCTCGATCGGCGATTACGTGCTATCGGGCGGAGAGCCGGCGGCGACGGTCGTCGTTGACGCGATCGTCAGGCTTCTGCCGAACGCGCTTGGGAGCGACACGTCGGCCGAGAACGACTCGTTCTCCGACGGCTTGCTCGATTGCCCGCATTACACGCAGCCGCGCGATTTTCGCGGCATGCAGGTCCCCGAAGTTTTGCTCGGCGGAAATCACGCCGAGATTGAAAAATGGCGTCATGAAATGGCGCTCGAAAAAACAAAAAAGGTCCGACAGGACTTACTACTTAAGGAGAATGGCTGAAAGTGAGTAGTTCACGGTTTTGTGAAACTGAGAAACGTCACCTCTCGCCGACAACAAAATGAACCGTTTAGACAGCATCGAACAGTCACAGTTGAAGGAGAACATCCCTTCATTTCAGCCCGGCGACACCCTGAAGGTGCACGTCCGCATCAAGGAAGGAAACAAAGAGCGTCTTCAGGTTTTCGAAGGCGTCTGCATCGCCCGCAAGCATGGCGGCGCGCGTGAGACGATCACCGTCCGCAAGGTC
>JAKOSS010000063.1 GCA_029777145.1 Acidobacteriota bacterium
CGAGAGCTGCGATTTCTTGATGATCCCGTTCTTCGTGACCATCGTCAGATAGATCTCTTCCTCGAAATCGCGGACCGCCATGACGGCCACGAGCTTGCGCTCTGACGACAGTTGGACGAGGTTCACGACAGCCTTTCCGCGTGCCGACGGATCGGCTTCGGGAATCTCGTGGACCTTGATCTTGAAGACCTGGCCGTCGTCCGTGAAGATCATCAGATAGGCGTGCGTCGAGGCGATGAACAAGTGTTCGACAAAGTCATCGTTCTTCGCCTTCGCCCCGAGGCGTCCCTTGCCGCCGCGGCCCTGTTTCGAATAGACCGAAACCGGCGTCCGCTTGATGTAGCCGGCATTCGTGACCGTGATCGCGACGTCTTCGTCGGGGATCAGGTCCTCGATCCTCAATTCGACGCCCGCGTCGACGATCTCCGTCCGGCGCGCGTCACCGAAATTCCTCTTGACCTCGGTCAGTTCGTCGACGATCACCTGACGCAGAAGTTGCTCGTTCGCGAGGATCGCTTCGAGCTCGGCGATCAGTTTCAGGATCGCTTCGAGTTCGTCGATGATCTTCTGGCGTTCGAGTGCCGACAGCCTGCGGAGCTGCAGGTCGAGGATCGCCTGTGCCTGAATGTCCGAAAATGCGAGTGCTCCGACGACACGCTCAAGATCTTTCAGGAATCCGGCGAGCGTCTTGTCCGAAGGCGCGCCGCGCCACGATTTCTGCTCGTGAAGCGTCGCGAAATTCCCGGTCAGCCACTGTTTCGCTTCGTCGACCGAACGCGAATTCCGGATCAGCGGAATGATGTAATCGAGCGCGTCGATCGCCTTGTTCAGGCCTTCCAAGATGTGCGCGCGGGCCTGCGCCTTCTTGAGTTCGTACTGCGTCCGGCGACGCACGACCTCGCGCCGGAATTCGACGAATTGCTCAAGGATCTCCTTGAGGTTCATGATCCGCGGCTCGCCGTTGACGATCGCGAGATTGATGATGCCGAACGACGACTGCAGCGGCGTCAGTTTGTAGAGCTTGTTGAGCACGACCTGCGGAACGGCGTCGCGTTTGAGCTCGATGACGATCCGCATTCCTTCGCGGTTCGACTCATCGCGGAGTTCCGAGATTCCGTCGAGTTTCTTGTCGTTGACGAGCTCCGCGATCTTCTCGATCAGCCGCGACTTGTTGATCTGGTAGGGGATCTCGGTGACGACGATCGCGTCCTTTTCGCGATCACCGCGTCCGATGCGGTCGATCGCCGCCCGCGCACGCATTTGGATGATGCCGCGCCCTTCGCGATAGGCGCGGTGGATCTCTTCGCGGCCGTAGATGAACCCGCCGGTCGGAAAATCTGGACCGGGAACAAGTTTGATCATTTCGTCGATCGTGATCTCAGGATCACGGATCAACGCGATCACGGCGTCGATGATCTCACCGAGGTTGTGAGGCGGGATCTTCGTCGCCATGCCGACCGCGATCCCTTCGGAGCCGTTCACGAGCAGGCTCGGAACGCGCGTTGGAAGCACCGTCGGCTCGCTCAGCGAATCGTCGTAGTTCGCCTGAAAATCAACGGTTTCTTTCTCGATGTCGGCGAGGACGTCATTGGTGATCTTCGCCATCCGCACTTCCGTGTTGTGGTTGACGAAACCGTTGGCGACGAACGAGTGACAGTCGCTGTCGACGCGGATCGAATAGACCTCTTGAACCCCGGCATCAGTGATGGACTCGATCGGCGAAAAAACGTAGTTGGAGCGGGCGATCTGACGAACGAATTCGAAGTCAGCCGCCTCGAGCGCGGTCTGGAGTTTACCCAAAGAGCGGCGCATGCGGGGCAGCCGGTCGAAGTTGTGTTTTTCGACCCATCCGCGATTCCCGGCCATTGCACGTTCGCGAACATAATTCGCGACGAACGGTACGAAATCGGTCTTAGCGAGCGTTTTTCCGGAAAACCTTCCGATCAAACCGTCGAGCGCCTCGATCTTCTCCTCAGAGATGAAACCGATCTTTTCCCGGAATCGGTCAAGATTGTCGAGCCCGTTGACGCACAGCCTTGATGTATCTCGGCCGTGGCCGGCGTCGGAATAGATTTGTGCCAAGATGCCGAAACGAAGAAGCACGACCTGAACTTCTTTCAACAATTCGCGGCTCACCGATGTCAGCGTGACTCGGAGGAGGCTTTTGCCTGAGCGCTCGACCGCGCCGTCGCCTTCGTAAAGGCCGCGGAGAAACGCCGCGACGATATGTTTCGGCGATTCAAGGATGCTCTGCGGAATTCTCTTCTCGCGGGATTTTCCGCTCAGACCGAGGTTCGCGAACAAATCAACGATCGCGCGGCTGGCGATCTGCATCTGCCACCATTTCTTCTTGCCGAAAGAGTTCGGTTCACGGAGCCATCGATGAAGGCGGCACGTCGGAAATACCCGTTCGAACGCCGCAACGAACTCATCGGCGAAGTCGCCTTCGACGTTGCAGAATTCGATCCGGTCATCGTTGATCGTCCCTTCGGCAACCAGCGCGCCGATCAGGAACGCGAGGTCCTCATTCAATGTCTCCGGCAATTCGTGACGAACGATCCGCTGATTTTCAAACGACGGAGCGAAACGGTCGAGCGAAACCTCGGATTCCGGCCAGAGTCTTTCACTCCGATCGAGGACGAGAAAATCGCCACGACGCAATTCCCCGATCGTCTTCCATAAAAAGTGCGGACGGCGGTCGCTTCCCGTTTCCCAGACAAGCAAAGGATGGTTTTCGGTTCCGGTGATCTCGAACCCGTGTTTGGTTCGAACGGTCTTGACCGGATGCGGGCCGCAATCGAACCATTTGCTCGCAGTGCTCACCTTTTGACCGTGCGAGAGCACCGATTCGCCAATCTTTTCCTGCTCCGCCAATCTGCCGATCGGAACCAGTCCGCGGCCCGTTACGGTCAGAGAATCTCCGGTGACGCAGTAACGCATCGCGGCCGGGTTGTCGCCGTCGATCGACCCGAAATTCCCCTGCCCGTCGACCATCGGATAGCGCAGCGAAAAATCCTGCGCGAGCCGGACAACGGTATCGTAAACGGCTGTGTCGCCGTGCGGATGGTACTTGCCGATCACGTCGCCGACGACGCGGGCGGATTTCTTGTACGGCTTGTTGTACGTGTTGCCGAGTTCGTGCATCGCCCACAGCACACGGCGGTGCACCGGCTTGAGTCCGTCACGGACATCGGGCAGCGCGCGACCGATGATCACGCTCATTGCGTAATCGAGGTACGATCGCCGCATCTCGTCTTCAATATTGATCTGATTGCGTTCGATTAGATTATCCATCTATTTTCTAGTGAATCCCGTAAGTTCTTCTGTCAGCTGAGTTTCCGCAAAAGGAGTGGCCCTAATAAAGTTCTGGAAATAAGAACAATTTAATTGTATGATTATTTTACAGGCTCAAAGCCTGTTTCGCAAACACCCAAAAGTCAGGAAATTCAAGCATTTCTGGGCTTTTCCGACCCCAAGAACGACCGTCCGAACACCTACGCGAAATCCCGTCAGTTGAGGATTGCAAATGATCACGAATACTCCTGTCAGCGACAAAGAAGCACGCCGGATCCAGCGCCTTGCGCTTGCGCTTCCCGTGCGCGTCGAGGGCAAGATCGACCGCTCGGTCGCGTGGAACGAGATCACGCGGCTGCGTGACGTTTCCGCGTTCGGCGCCGGCTTTCACCTCAACCGTCCGGTAAAGCGCGGGCGGCTCATCGCCCTCACTCTGCCGATGCCGAGACAGTTACGCTGCTATGATCACATGGAGCCGCAGTACAAGATCTGGGGCCTTGTCAGACGCTGCATCACGGTCAGCAACGCGAATTCGCCGGAACAATATGCGATCGGCATCGCGTTCGTCGGCAAAAACCCGCCAAACGGATACCTTGAAGATCCCGCGAGACTTTACGACATTATTGATCGTGAGAACGAAGGATTCTGGCAGATCGCCGAAGCGCCCGACCATCCGGACGAGCGCGACTTGCCGCGTGAGCTCCGGCGGCACTCACGATATCCGATCCCGATTAATTTTCTCCTTGAGACGCTTGACGAAGAAGGAAACGTGACCGGTGCCGAGATGACGGTCAGCACGCGGCGATCACGAGGGTGACGGCGGTGCGCAGCACCTGTCGCGACTCGGCTCGTGCGGCGTGGCGCGCACCGGCGTCGAGGTGCGCGTCGTGGACGAGCACGGTCACGACCTGCCGCCGGGCGAGATCGGCGAGG
The DNA here is from genome assembly GCA_029777145.1 of Acidobacteriota bacterium. The sequence continues at coordinate 4,228 of JAKOSS010000063.1, forward strand.
TCGTCACGCGCAGCGATTGCGTGATGGCGGGGTACTGGCGCAACCCGGCGGCGAGCGCCTCG
>JAKOSS010000644.1 GCA_029777145.1 Acidobacteriota bacterium
CCAAAAAGCAACCTTTCGAAATCCTCGTCGCATCCATTAGTCGGCTTTGAATTTTTTACTCGATTTTCCGATAGAGGCCCGAATCAGTCGGGGGCCAAAATCCTAAAATCAAAGGACTTCTGATTATGCGAGAGAGACTCTTCCCTTTACTCGTGCTGGCCGCGCTTTGCTTTTTTTCGGCCTCAGCCCAGACCGTCGTCGAGAGTGCGACAACCTTCGTTTTCAACAATGAAACCGCCGAGATCGGTCTGACGATCGAAAACTCCGGCCCGGCCGCGGAACGAAAAATCGCACTCGAACTGCTCGATCCGTACGGCGGCATCCCGACGCAAATCACGAAGAACTTCGTCCTCGAACCCGGAAAGAAAACGTATCCCGTCACGCTCCCGCTCGGTCCGCTGGCTGAGCATTCTCCGCTTGAGATCTCGTGGTACCGGCTCCGGGTCGGGATCGATTCGCGATCGACGACGATCTCACTTTCGCAAATCATCCGGAATTCGTTCGAACTCCGGGTGATCGCGTCCGATTCCGTTCTGACAGGAATGAATTATCGGGTTCGTGTCAGGGCCCTGGAGACGTTTTCCGGAACGGCCGTCGGCGGAGTTTCGGTCGGTGCCGTGATGAAAATGCGGATGCGGGACGACGACCAAAAGTACGTCCGGCTCGAAGCCTCCTCAACGACGTCCGCCGACGGTTTCGCTATTCTCGATTTCACGATCCCGTTCAACGTGATCTATGAAGGCGACGGCGAGATCCGCGTCACCGGCAGGAAAGACGGATTCGTCCGCGAAGCGTTCGACCGGCTGCGGGTTTCGAAGGACGACTTCAACTTCCTGATGATGACCGACAAGCCTATATATCAACCCGGACAGCCATTGAACGTCCGCGGGATCCTCATCAAGGGAAACGAATCGAAATACGTCGTCAGCAACGAAGAACTCGAATTCCGCGTGCTCGATGAAGACGATACCGTCGTTTATCGCGAGAAGGTGAGCACGTCGGAATACGGCGTCGCCGCGATCTCGTGGAACATACCCGACAATACGAAATTCGGAAGCTACTCGATCAAGGTCCTGAACCGCAATCTCGAAGACGGGCGTTTCGTCGGGAGCCAGACCGTCAGAGTGATGCGTTATGACCTGCCGAACTTCTCGGTCCGGGCCAATTCGGTGAAACCGTACTATCTGCCGAACGAAAAGACGGCCGAGATCGAGGTTCGCGCCGACTATCTGTTTGGCCGGCCGGTTTCGAACGCCAAAGTCCGCGTCGTCCGCGAAGACGCGCGTTCGTGGAATTACAAAACCCAGAAATACGACATTGACGAGGGCGAAAAGAAAGAAGGAAAAGCCGATGAAGACGGAAAATTCACGGCCCGGTTCGATCTGAGCGAGGACTTTGAAGATCTCGACGAGAGCGACCGTTTCGACGACCTCAGCTTCACGGCCTACGCGACCGATCCGACAACGAACCGGACGGAACAACGCCGGTTCGACGTCCGGATCAGCCGTGAAGCGGTCCACGTCTATTACCTCGGCGAAAGATACCGGGTGAATCCCGATCTTCCGATCGAAGCGTTTGTCACGACGTTTTACGCCGACGGCTCGCCGGCCGAATGCGATGTCGAATTCAAGGGACGCGAAGAGGACGAGGAGAAACGGTACCGGTCGATCTCGCGGTTGAAAACCAATAAGTTCGGCGCCGGGCGATTTGAATACAAACGGCCGAAGTTCAAGGACGAGGACGACGATCTTGAAATACAACTCTTCGCGAAGGACAAGAACGGCCTTACCGGAACTTACGGTGTCGGCGAAGACAATGACGAGTCGATCTCGTTTGATGACGATCATGATCTGGTCACTATCCGGACGAACAAGTCGATCTACAAACCCGGCGAGCCGATCGACGTGCGGGTTCAAAGCAACGTCGAATCGGGCATCTTGTACATCGACATAGTCCGCGGATGGTCGATAGTTTCGTCAAAGAGCGTCGTCTTGAAAAACGGTCGGGCCGAACTGAAGATCCCATATGAACCCGACTTCCGCGGCCAACTTGTCGTCGCCGCGAATCTCGAAAATGACGCCGATGATGACCTGATCCGCGCCGCTCGCGGGATCATTTTTCCGTCGCCCGAGACGCTCCAGGTCGATGCGGAATTCGGAAAGGAATCCTACAAACCGGGCGAATCCGCGCTGATCAATTTCGGGATTCGCGATCAGAAAGGCTCGGCGACCGAATCGGCGCTCGGCATCGTGATGTTCGACCGCGCGGTCGAAGAGCGGGCGCGGACCGACGCCGAGTTCGGCTCGATGTTCTCGAATTTCGCCGGCTGGCTCGGCGACGGCGAACGTTTCGGAAGCATCGGTATCAAGGAGATCAACGAACTCGATCTTTCGAAACCGATCCCCGACGAACTCCAACTCGTCGGCGACATGATGCTTCACGACAGTTTTTACCGCTCGTCCGTTTTCCATTCGAGCAGCTACGGCATCAAGGCTTCGACGTTCTTCAGGCAATATTTCGACAATCAGTTTTCGTCGCTCCGGACCA
>JAKOSS010000645.1 GCA_029777145.1 Acidobacteriota bacterium
CCGGACGTTTCCGCCTGGATCTCGTTCATCAGCTTCATCGCCTCGACGATGCACACGACCGACGCTTCCGAGACCTTGTCGCCTTCCTTGACGTACGGCTCCTTGTCCGGAGACGGCGCACGGTAGAAAGTGCCGACGATCGGCGAAGTGATCTTGAACAGACCCTCGTCGCTCTCAACATCAGCGGCGGCCGGCGCGGCATCCGCGGTTGCGGTTTGAACCGGCGCAGCGACCGGAGCGGCGACGGCGGCGACGGGTGCCGCCTGAATTGCCTGCACCACGGTCGTCTTGCTCAGGCGAACCCTGATGTTCGCGTTCTCGAATTCGAAATCCGTGAATCCGTGTTCGTTGACCAACTCCGCGAGTTCGCGGAGTTCCTCCATGTTGAGCGAAGCTTTCGACGGCTCAGCCGTCTTCTTCGGTGCGCTTTTCTTCCGGCGCGTTTCCGACTTTTCCTCGGCCATTGCCGATGCCAGATTTTCGCTCATTTGACTGTCTCCCGGATATTATCCTTTCGCCGCCAATTCACGGGGATTGTCGACGAGTTCGATCACCGCCAGCTCGGCATTGTCGCCCTTGCGACGCCCGATCTTGATGATCCGCGTGTAACCGCCGTTGCGATCCTTGTAACGCGTTCCGAGTTCGCCAAAGAGACGCTGGACCGCTTTGACGCCCGCCGTGCGTTCGATCGCTTCTTTCGGCTCGCCTTTCTTGCCGCGAAAACGGCTCTGTTCTGCCTTGAAGGTGCTGTTTCCCGCATGGAAGAAGCGTGCCGCCTGCCGGCGCAGATGCACTTCCTGGGCCTTCGCCTCGTCACCGCTCAGCGTCTGAGCCTTCCGCGCGAGCGTGATCACCTTTTCGACGTACGGACGAAGTTCCTTCGCCTTCGGCACCGTGGTGATGATGTACTCTTTCTCTGCATTGATCAGCGAAGTCGCAAGATTGCGAAGCAACGAGATCCTGTGCTCGGTCGTCCGTCCGAGTTTCCGATGTGCCTTTTTGTGTCTCATACCCTTAGTTACGCAATGCGGACGCAGCGGATCGAAGTGTCCGGCACCAAGCCAAACGTGCGACCCGCGTCGTTCCGGCTAAATTACTAATCCAAATCTCTGCCGCCCGAACCCGGGATCGGATTGCCCTGCTCGTCGAAGTCCATGCCGAAGTCGAGCCCCATGCCGTGGAGCAGGTCCTTGATCTCGGTCAGCGACTTCTTGCCGAAGTTCTTCGTGTTGAGCATCTCACGCTCGCTGCGACGGATCAGGTCGCGGATCGAACGGATGTCGGCGTTCTTCAAACAGTTATACGAGCGAACCGAAAGCTCCAGTTCATCGACCGAGCGATCGAGCAGATCGTTGCGGAGAAGCGGCGGACGCGCGATGTCCTCGTACTTGTACTCTTCCTCTTCTTCTTCAAAGTTGATGAAGATCGACATGTGGTCCTTGACGATCTTTGCCGCCAGTCCGATCGAATCGTCGGGCTTGACCGAACCATCGGTCCAGACCTCGATCGTCAGCTTGTCGTATTCCGTGTTCGAACCCATGCGGGTCTTCTCGACGTTGTAATTGACCTTCTTGATCGGCGTGTGGACCGAATCGATCGGAATATATCCGAGCGAGAGGTCCTCGTCGTTGTTCAGTTCAGCGGAAACGTAACCACGACCGTGCTTGAGCCGCATTTCGATCTCAAGCTCGCCGCCGGCGCTGACCGTCGCAATGTGAATGTCCGTGTTCAGGACATCGACGTCGCCGTCGGCCAAAATATCGGCACTCGTCACCTCGGCCGGTCCTGTCTTGCTGATCGTGAGCGTTTTCGCTTCGCCGCCATGCAGCGAGAACGGAATCTGCTTGAGGTTAAGGATGACGTCGGTCGCATCCTCGACCACCCCCTTGATGGACGAGAATTCGTGTTCGACACCTTCAATTTTGACGGCCGTGATCGCCGCGCCTTCAATTGATGAAAGCAGCGCCCGGCGGAGCGAATTGCCGATGGTCGTTCCGAACCCGCGCTCGAACGGCTGGGCGAAAAACTTGCCGTAGCGTTCGGTCAGCGTCTCCTTCTCGACCTCGAGCCGATTCGGCATCTGAAAGTCTGTCCAGTGATTATTTTGTGTCATATCTTTTAAAAAGTCTGCAGTCCGGGATCCGGGCGCCGCGCACGCTGCATCAGCAATCGGCCGGCGACCCGAAACCCCAGACTAGAAGTTACTTACTGTAAAGCTCGACAATCAGCTGTTCGTTAATGCCCGCGTCGATGTCCTCGCGTTTCGGCAGCGCCGAGATCGAGACGCTCAGATCCTTGTCGGC
>JAKOSS010000646.1 GCA_029777145.1 Acidobacteriota bacterium
AATGGCTCGTGTTCCGCTCGAACATGCTCGGACCGACGCACGTCTACGCGGTCGAGATCAAGAAAGCGAAGTAGCGTTTAGACAGTGGTCGGTGGTCGGTCGTCAGTCCAAATATCAAGTGTCAATTCTCAACTTTCAAATACTTGTGAAAATAATCGTCGAAGCGACAATGGGATTTTTTTCGGAGTAGCTGATAGCTGATAGCTGAGAACTGAAAGCTGAACAAGAAATCGTGCCGCTTCGTTGAAACGGCACGATTTGCTTTTTGATCTGCGGTCGGCTTATCGCCTGAGAACAACCAATTTCGGAGAGCCGGTGATTCCGGACGTATACGGCATGACCTTCTCCATCTCCTGCGGCTGGAAACGTTCGCCGTAGCGCAGATTGAGCAGTCTGTAGTCCGGAAGTTTGCGACCCGCCATGTAATTCACCGCCGTGTTTGCGACGACGATCTTGAGTTGGTTCGGACCGGGCTTCACGAACTTCGAAATGTCGATCTCATAAGGCGGGCACCAGACGGATCCGGCGCGCTGGCCGTTGACATAGACGACTGCCGCCTCCTTGATCGGCGGATCTAGATACGTTCGCATTCCGTTGCGCTCGACCTCGAACTCGAGCGGGACCGCGTCGCCGAAATCGAGCGTCGCGCGATAAGTTCCGGCAGGAACGTCGATCGACTTTTCTTATGCGGCCGTGCCCGAGAAGAACTTGGTGGCGTCCGATTCGGTCCACGATCTCAAATCCGTGTAGTTCACCGGCGGCTTTCCGGCAAAGGATACAGACCAATTCGAACCAAGATCGATCACGGAATCGTCTCCGCCGGCAAAAGCCATCCGGGAATCGTCCACCGAATTCGTAAACACATAGACGCGGGATTCGTATGGTTCGAAACTCTCGGGAACTGTCGTACTCGCACTGACAATTGCGGGGGAGAGATGGGAGTCACCGGTCATCGCATTCAGTTTCTTAAGCCCCTTCTTGAAGTCACGGAACCGCAATCGGACACTCTTCACCTGATTCGAAGTATTCGCGACGAAGTAAATATCGGCATTCGCAGTCTTTCGGTGAACGAATCCGAAGAGTTCGTCGCCGCCGGTGATCTCGACATCCGGCTGAAGGACGGATTTCAACGCCTTGCCCGCGTCGTCGTCCTTTTCGACGAATTTCACGCGCGGATTCGATCCGCCGAACAGATCCGTCATGATCGAGGCGAACTCGGTTTTTTCCGCATCGGTCGCCTTCATTCCCGGCACCATCGACGGCTTACGCCGGGTCGCGATCAGAATCCCGCCATTTTTGACGAAATCGCGGATCTTGCGCGCTGATTCAATCGGCATCCGCTCGATTCCCGGCAGCACGACCGCCTTGTACGAACTTTGTCCCAGATTCAAAGTTTCCGTCGCGACCGAACCGTGCTTTTGCAGGATAGCGTCGTCGAAGAAATCGAGGTTGAAGCCGCTTGTGAACAGTGCGGGCAGGATCTTCTCCCCGACGAGTTCCCTTTCAACATCGATCAGATGCACCTTTGCCGGTGAAAATCTGGCGTACGCGTCGGCGTTCGGCAAATAGAGCGCGACGTCGTTCGACGGCTTACCTTGCCGCATGATCCAACTCATCCGTTGCAGATACTTCGCGAGATCGGGCATCACGATCCACCACGGATTCCGGTCCGAATACTCGCCCGCCGCGTAAAAGCGCCAACCCGGATATTCGACCTGCGGCGGCGTGTACGCCCAGCCGTGCCCGATCAGCTGATTGATCCCCTGCAGAAAATGAATGTCCGCCTCGGCCTTCATATCGAGCGGCGTCGCGCGGAACGCCGGCGAATGAAGCCACGTCCAGGTCTCAGACGACGTCACATTGCGACCGAAGATATGATTCGCCGACGA
>JAKOSS010000064.1 GCA_029777145.1 Acidobacteriota bacterium
CCGAATAGTTCCACTCGCTTTCGATCCCGTCGCCGGCCGAGACGACATGACGCGTCACGCCGCGCACAAAGCCGCCATCGGATTCCGTTTGCAACCGGCCGTATTCGACGGATTCGTAGCCTCCCGCCGGGAGTTCGGCACGCACCATTTCCCCATAGTTGTTGTATTTGAACGAGTACTTTGTGCCCGACGGAAGTACGATCTCAGTGAGCAGCACCGGATTGAACGGTTCGGCCGGACCGCCGATCCATGCCGTGGCGTCGGAAGTGAAAAGCGCCGGCTGATCACTTGTTCGCCAGGATCCGTTACTGAATACCCGATCGCCGACAAGCTTCAGATCCGACCCGAAATCGTCGATGGCACTCTCACCGGGCGTTGCGCCTTTGAGCCGTTTCCAGCGGAAAACGAAACGCGAAACCCCGTCGTCCATGCTCGGGAACTCGATTGTCCGGTCTCCGGGAACCGCCGGAGTCGTTGGCAGAAACGGCGTCGGGATCGAACGCCCGACACTGTCGGTCCATCTGCCGTTGGGGAATTCATCGGTCGCGTCGTGAAAGACGATCGTATTTCCGTTGCGGTCGGTTCGGACGATCGCCTTCCGGACGGTCGGCGAGTCGCCCGTCGATGTGGCGGACGAAAAATCATATCGCGATCCGTCCGGCAACTGCGCGAAGTAGGTGTTCGCGGCACGATCCTCGAAATATCGGATGTTCGAGCCGTCGACCGCGTAATACCATCCGGACGAGTTGGAGGGAAGGGCCGGATCGTTCGAACTGCACTGAGGCTGCGTCACCGAATCCCGACACTGGCTCGATTGCGGATAGACGAGAACGTCGTCGTCCATCCGCAATTCATGCGTCTTGCCGCCCGGAAGATGCAACCGGATCCGCCGGACCCAGGCCAGATCCGACGCGGTCGGTTCGCACGGGGAAGGAACCTTGGCCGCCGGTTTGCCGTCAGTTCCATAACGGTCGTCGAGGCCGACGTATTCGACAAACGGGACCGCCAGGCTCGTCGTCCATCCCGACGCGCTGTTGTCCGAAAAACGGGCTTCGCTGACGGGAACGCATCCGTCCGCTATCGTCGTCGGTCCGGACCGCCGGAAGCGCCAGACATCGGACGAATAGCTGACGGTCACCGCAACGTTTGAGCCGCGGCCCGGATACGCGATGAGCGGCAACTCGAGTTCGACGCCGAGCGTTACCGGATTGACGCGGAAAAGTTCCTGATTCGCGAGGACGCGGCGATGTTCTGTGCCGCCGCGTTGGGCCGACACGGTGAATGTGAGCAATGTGATTGCGAGCAAGGCAATAAGGTACTTGAGTTTCATTTTTTGTTTTTCTCCGTTCATGAGCGGGCGTGCGCCCGGCAGGGTTGAGTTTGTTTTCGGTCTCGCAGATCTTTCACTTCGACGGCACCGGTTCGTCGGGCGATTCCGATTTCGCCGCATTGCGGTTCGCCGAAGCGGCCTCCGGCGGTCGGAGGAACGGGTTTATCGGATCGAGCGGCGAAGCCTCGCGCCTGCCGGTGATCGGAGACCGGTCATCGGCATCCCGTTCGAGTCGGCCAAGAACGAGGCCGAAAGCGAACAGCGCCAGGATGCCGGCTGCCAGCAGGGCGAAGCGATGACGAACGATCGTCCGATGATCGAGCCGCGTAAATCTGCGTCGTGGTTTTCGTGAGCTTCTGTATCGTCTGTGAACAGGCATAACGCCTCCGTTTGAGGTGAAAACGGACCTCCGTCGTGCGGACCGGACAAAGTTCCGTTCCGTTCGGGCGAAGATAGACAGATCCCGACTAACGGAATCTACGGAGTCGGGTGCAAATCAGATTTCTTCCGACCGCGTTTGATAGCAGCGGTGATCACGTCCCAAAACAGAATGAAAGAGATTGAGTTCTTCATAGAGTATTTATGAGTTTGCGCTTCCTGAGGAGCGCGTCGGTTTAGTTTCGAGTGTCTGATCCGGCAGTTAGCGAAAAGGATGCCGGATTGAGTAAGATGCAATCGTTCCCCGCGGGAACCGCATCAGCATTAATGAGTGTTCGCAACCTAACATGATTCAAAAATGATTGTCAAACGCAGTTCGAGCCGATTCTTAACCGAGCGAGGGTAAACGTTCGAAATAAACACTTTATGCGTCGAAGAAATTTTTCCGGCGCGGGGTTGCATTGAACGTCAGGACATCATAGATTTCAAGGAAACGCGAAATGCGAAAGTCGATCACATTCATCGGAGCCGGTCGTGCCGGCAGGGCACTCGCGGCCGCCCTCGAACGCGCCGGATACGTCGTCGACGGATTCGTTGTCAGATCCGTACTGTCCGGCCCGACGCGCCAGACCGAATGGTCCGAGGCGCTCGCGATCCGATCGGACGTCGTGTTTATTGCCACGCAGGACGCGGAGATTCAACGCGCGGCCGAACGATTGACGCGGGCGATCGGGGACGCCGGACCCATTGTTTATCACCTCAGCGGCGCGCTGTCGTCGGATGTCCTCGATCCTTTGAGGGATGCCGGTTGTCCTGTCGGCTCGTTTCATCCGCTCGTCTCGCTGAACGGCACCGACGACGGCGATCCGTTTGGCGGCGCTTACTTTTGTCTTGAAGGCGACCAACCGGCGGTGGAACTCGGGAGTGCCTTCGTCGCGGATCTCGGCGGACACGCATTCGCGATACCGGGCAAGGCGAAACCGCTTTATCATGCGTCGGCCGTGACGGCGTGCGGCCATCTCGCGGCGCTGGTCGATGTCGCGCTCGAAATGCTGACCGCGTGCGGGATCGATCGAGACGCGGCAAAGGACGTGCTGATGCCGCTGATGCTCGGAACTTTGCGGAATATCGACGCGGACGATACGGTCGAGGCCTTGACGGGACCGTTTGCGCGGGCGGACGTCGAAACGGTCGAAAGTCATCTTGAGGCGTTTCGGTCGCGGGTCTCAGGGAACGCGGTCGATGTGTATCTGGCACTCGCCGAAAGATCGATCGAACTCGCCCGCAATATCGCCGATCCGGCGCGGCTCGATGAACTTCGGTCACGCATTTTGATAGCGAAATCGGGACCCAAATGATAGACTTAAGGCCATAAACGAGCATGAATACGAGGGTGGAAAACGAGTTTCAGTCCGAGCGCGAGTTGTTCGAGGAGCACATTCGAAAATCCGGTCTGCGTCGAACCTCCCAGCGGGATCTGATCCTTGAGATCTTCCTGCGGACGGAAGATCACCTGACGATGGAAGATCTTTACTGGCTTGTTCAGAAAGAGGATCCGAGCGTCGGGCAGACGACCGTATACCGGACGCTGAAGCTTCTGACCGAGGCCGGACTCGCACGGGAAGTACGGTTCGGCGACGGAAAAACATACTACGAGCACCATTACAACCACGAGCATCACGATCATCTGATCTGCACCGAATGCGGCAAAGTGATCGAATTTTTCTCGGCGGAGATCGAGCGCCTGCAGGACCTGACGGCCGCGGAATACGGATTCCGGCTGACCAATCATTCGCTGCGGATGTGGGGAATTTGTCAGGATTGCCAACGGTCGATCGAAGAACCGCATCAAATCGCCACCGGAGCACAGCCAAAGGTACGGCCGAGATCCGTCCCGGGCAGCCAATTCTGAGTCGAAGAGAGAACTTATGGAATCGGAACTGAAGTTTGTCCGAGAAAAACGTCACGGGGTCGCGGTCACGGGAAGTTGTCTGATTGACGCCGCCGGACGGATCGGAGTGTATATCGCCGCCGACTGCGACCGGCAGGGAAAATGTGACGCATGCGCCGTGACCATTGTTTCGGGGGCCGAAAACCTGTCCGAACCGACGCCGTCCGAACTGGAACAACTGAGCGAAGCTCGGCGTAAGAAAGGTGAACGCCTGTCTTGCCAGGCAAAAATCACCGGATCAGGAGCAATTTCAGTCATGACTCAGGAAAAGAAGAAAGAAGAGAAGCCGGCCGAGGAACAGCGGGCCGAGGCTTTCAAGAAGGATTTCACGGCATTGCCGCTTGAGAAGAAAATAGAGCGCCTGCTCGAACTCGAAATGATCGCGTTCGGCGATACGGTTTCGTATGTTCTGAACGCACCGTACACGGTCGGCGAAAAAGTGATGGACATCTTCGCCAAGTACGGATTTCAAAAAGACGAGGCCGAGCGGGACGCGAAGAATCCAAAGACGGAAGCGGCATCGGCTTCGGACTCGGGAAAGTCCGAGCCGGAGCCGAAGAAGACCAAGGCGAAGCCCCGCACAAGGGCTCCGAAGCAACCCGAGGGCGAATAAAATCAGGTGTCCGAGAACACTCAGCTTCAGAAACGCCAGACATCGGCGATCAGGGAAACCGCGCAATACGGAATCGGTTTTCTCCTTGTCGCCGGTGTTTTGGTCTATAGCGGGTTGCCTGTTTTCGTCGTCTTTTTCTTCGGCGTGCTGGCTTACGTCATTTGGAAGACGCTCTCGGCGCCGTCGCATTCCGGAACACGCGAGATCTTCGAATTCTATTTGGTCGCGAACGAGATCCTCCGCGATGACGAGCGCCGTTGGTACGGTTTCGAGATCCAGGAAGCGATCGGCCGCGGTGAGAATATCCTGCGCCATATGACCGCCGCGCCGCCGCTCGTAAACTTTGCGGTCGGAGCGCTTTACGCCCGCATCGGCGATCATCAGGCGGCGGTGAAGAACCTTGAATTTGTCGTCGAAAGTGAAGGGGCCGACGAGACGAATTTCGTTTATCCGTCCGCCGAACTTCGCAATTATGTGCGGACGCTTCGCAAGATCGAGCGCGAACCGGCCGACGCGCCGATGATGTCCTCGGCGGTCCGTGCGCTCGAACGCGCGCGCCGGAACCGCGCCAGGACCCTGCTCGAAGCAAGCCGCGCGGCGCTCGATCTCGAGGCTATCAGGAAGGCCGAAGCCGAGCTCGAAGCGGCCGCGGACGGGGCGAGCGCGCTCTCGCCAATGCCTTTCATCGGCGTCGAATACTCAGAAGACGCGCCGCCGGCCAACGGCAAAAAGGCCTCGCGCGGCGGTAAGAAGAAGCCTGTAAACGAAGAAGAACCGCTCCATCCGGTCAACGGCCGGCAAACCATCTCCGAAGTCCTGCGTGACATCTACGATTCAAAGTCGTGACCGACTTTCGCTCCTAAATCTTTACAGCTAAGATATTTCCATGCTGACCGCCGAAATCATCGCCGTCGGGTCGGAATTGCTGACACCGACCAAGATCGACACCAACAGTCTGTGGCTGACCGAACGGCTCAACGAGCTGGGCGTTGAACTGAAACTCAAGACCGTCGTCGGCGACGATCCGGCGCGGCTCGAAGAGACGGTCCGCGACGCGCTCGGCCGTTCGGACATGGTCTTCGTGACCGGCGGGCTCGGCCCGACCGAGGACGACGTGACGCGTCAGGTGACCGCCGCCGCCGTCGACCGGCCGCTTGTATATCACAAGGATCTCGAGGACCACCTGCGGGAACGGTTCCGTCGTTGGGGACGCGAGATGCCGGAAATCAACAAGCGTCAGGCGTGGGTGATCGAGGGCGCCGAGGTCTTGCCGAATCCGAACGGATCGGCCGTCGGGATGTATGTCGATCTCGGCCGGACCCGACTCGCTGTCCTGCCCGGCCCGCCGCGCGAGAACCAGCCGATGTTCAACGATTTCGTGTTGCCGCATATCCGCGAATTCTCCGGTGAGATCGTTTTTCGGCGACGGGTATTGAAGGTCTCCGGGATCGGCGAATCGGCGCTCGACGAACAGATCGCGCCGATCTACTCGGCTTACGAAAATGTCCAGACCAGCGTCCTCTTCAACAAAAGCGAGGTCGAGGTCCATCTTCGGGCCGCCGCACCGACCGCCGAAGAAGGCGATCGGATAAACGCCGAGATCACCGAACGGATCGTTGAGAAGCTCGGCGTCGCCGTGTTTTCGACCGAGGGCGAGGAGATGGAGCAGGTCGTCGCGCGTATCCTCGTCGAACGCGGCGAAACCGTCTCGGTCGCCGAAAGCTGTACCGGCGGGATCGTCGCGCAGCGCCTGACCGATATTCCGGGGTCGTCCGAGTATTTCATCGGAGGCGTCGCCGCGTATGCGAACGAGATGAAGACCGACATGCTCGGTGTCCCGTCGGACTTGATCGAAGAGTTTGGAGCCGTTTCAAAGGAAGTCGCCGAAGCGATGGCGGTGGGAATGCGCGAACGCGCCGCGACGGACTACGCGATCAGCATCACGGGGATCGCCGGTCCGACAGGCGGTTCGGACGAAAAGCCCGTCGGCACGGTATACGTCGGATATGCGTCCGCGGATTCCGTCCGGTCGCTGCATCTCTTGCTGCCCGGCGATCGCTATCTCGTCCGTTGGCGCGCTTCGCAGGCGGCGCTCGATTACCTTCGTCGGCAAATTCTGAAAAGATCGTAGTCAATTGTTTGGGGAAACCATGAAGATCAATTTGCTGTTATCAATCTTAATTCTTTCACTGGCTGCGGTTACGGCAGCGGCGCAGGGAGAATCGTTTGTTTTCAAGGGATCGGTCGGCGAAAGCCGGATCGATATGACGCTCGTTCGCAACGGCGACGCGCTCAGCGGATCTTATTCGTACGTCAAGGTCGGAAAACCGATCGCGCTCTCGGGCAGCGTCGAAGCCGACGGGAAGTTCAGCCTTTCCGAATCCGCCGCGGGCGTCAAGAGCGGTTCCTTCAGCGGAACGTGGACCGCGACCGACTCCGGCGTCGTGACGCTCAACGGCGAATGGCGGAATCCCGGCGGAACGAAGACTCTTTCGTTCGATCTCTCGCAGCAGATGATCTTTTTCAGTGGAAACGCGAAGATCTCGGGCAAGCTGTTCACTGAGTCGAGCAAACCCAAAATGTTCGACATCACGGTCGAATATCCCGAAGTTTCGGGCGTCGCACCGGCCGTCGCCGCCGAGTTCAATCGGCTCGCCAAGTTAAAGGCGATGAACGACATGGCCGAATTCCGGAAGGCGATGCTCGCGCAGACCGCGGAAGATCTGAAATGGTCGAAAGAGCGCGGAATGAACAACTATTCCGAGACGTATTACAGCATCACGTACGCCGACGACGAGGTGATTTCCGTCTGGTACGGCAACTCATCGTTTTCGGGCGGCGCGCACCCGAATAGCAATTCGTTCACGTTGAATTTTGATCTCAAGACGGGCCGCGAGATCAGCATCGGCGATCTCTTCAAGCCGAATTCAAAGTACCTGCAAGTTCTCTCGACTTACTGCGTTCAGGAACTCAAGAAGGAGGTCGAAGAGGCAAGTGACGATGAATGGATCAGAAACGGAGCCGGTCCGAAGGCGGAAAACTACCGAAGCTGGAACATCTCCAAGAACGGGATCGTCGTCAATTTTGACGCATACCAGGTCGCGGCTTACGTCGCCGGACCGCAGGAAGTCGTCGTTCCGTTCGCGGAATTGCGTAGCATCTTCGGCAAGTCTTATCAGATTCTCAACAGGTAGGTTTGCGGGATGTTGATTGTACGCGGAAACTGGCTCGGACTCGGCATGTTTGTCGTCGGCGGCATTGTCGCCGGCATCGGCGGATTCCTGCTGAAACTCGGCGACACGAAGACGATGATCGCCGTCGGCGTCGTGATCTTGCTGCTTGATCTCGGATTTCGCCTGTCGGCGATCGGGCAGGCGAACTGGCTCTTCGCGAAGAAAACAGGCGGATTCTTCTTTTTCGTACCGGTCTGGATACTCGGCGCGTTCGTGATCGTGCTCAACGTCCTGATCGGGCTCGGGTATGTAAAACGATGACGCGTTCATTGATCATTATCTGCGTCGTCGTGGCGTGCGTCGCGGCGGCATTCGGGCAGGTCGAAGGCAATCCCGAGAATTACTGCCGAAACGGAATATTCGC
>JAKOSS010000647.1 GCA_029777145.1 Acidobacteriota bacterium
AATGGCTCGTGTTCCGCTCGAACATGCTCGGACCGACGCACGTCTACGCGGTCGAGATCAAGAAAGCGAAGTAGCGTTTAGACAGTGGTCGGTGGTCGGTCGTCAGTCCAAATATCAAGTGTCAATTCTCAACTTTCAAATACTTGTGAAAATAATCGTCGAAGCGACAATGGGATTTTTTTCGGAGTAGCTGATAGCTGAGAACTGAGAACTGAAAGCTGAACAAGAAATCGTGCCGCTTCGTTGAAACGGCACGATTTGCTTTTTTTGAGATCAACTTATCGCCTGAAAACAACGAGTTTCGGCGAGCCGGTCATTCCCGACGTATACGGCATGACCTTCTCCATCTCCTGCGGCTGGAAACGTTCGCCGTAGCGCAGATTGAGCAGTCTGTAGTCCGGAAGTTTGCGACCCGCCATGTAATTCACCGCGGTGTTCGCGACGACGATCTTTAGTTGGTTCGGTCCCGGCTTGACGAATTTCGAGACGTCGATCACATAAGGCGGGCACCAGACGGATCCGGCGCGCTGGCCGTTGACATACACGACGGCCGCTTCTTTGATCGGCGGATCGAGATACGTCCGCATCCCGTTGCGCTGGACCTCGAACTCAAGCGGGACCGCGTCGCCGAAATCAATCCTCGCGGCGTAGGCTCCGGCAGGAACGTCGACAGTCTTCTCATACGACGCCGTTCCCGAAAAGAATTTCGTATCATCGGAATCAGTCCACGACATCAGGTCCGGATAACTTACAGGTTGTTTGCCGGCGAAAGTCACGGACCAGTTCTGCCCGAGATCTATCGCGGCGTTCTTTCCCGGGGCGACAAGATCCGCCGACGCATCGCCGGTATTCGAAAATACGTACACGCGCGATTCGTAAGGCTCGAGCCACGTCGAGACCTTCGTTCCGCCGTCGATCATGTTTGAATAAAAATTCGACTCGCCGTTCATCGCGTTCAGGACCGTCAGCGTCTTTCTGGAGTCTCGGAACCGGATCTCGACGTTCTTTTTCTGATTCGAAGTATTCGCGACGAAGTAAATATCGGCATTCGCAGTCTTCCGATGTACGAACCCGAAGAACTCGTCGCCGCCCAGGATCTCGACATCCGGCTGCAGGACCGATTTCAACGCCTTGCCCGCGTCATCATCGCTTACGACGAACTTCACGCGCGGATTTGATCCGCCGAAGAGATCCGTCATGATCGAGGCGAACTCGGTCTTTTCCGCATCGGTCGCCTTCATTCCCGGTACCATCGACGGCTTACGCCGGGTAGCGATCAGAATCCCGCCATTTTTGACGAAATCGCGGATCTTGCGCGCTGATTCAATCGGCATCCGCTCGATTCCCGGCAGCACGACCGCCTTGTACGAACTTTGTCCCAGATTCAGAGTTTCCTTCGCGACCGAACCGTGCTTTTGCAGGATCGCGTCGTCGAAAAAGTCGAGATTGAAACCGCTCGTGAACAGCGCCGGAAGGATCTTTTCGCCGACCAGTTCCCTTTCGACATCGATCAGATGCACCTTTGCCGGCGAGAAATGCGCGTACGCGTCGGCGTTCGGCAAATAGAGCGCGACGTCGTTCGACGGCTTCCCTTGCCGCATGACCCAGCTCATCCGCTGCAGATATTTCGCGAGGTCCGGCATCACGATCCACCACGGATTCCGGTCCGAATACTCGCCCGCCGCGTAAAAGCACCAGCCCGGATATTCGACCTGCGGCGGCGTGTACGCCCAGCCGTGCCCGATCAGCTGATTGATCCCCTGCAGAAAATGAATGTCGGCCTCGGCCTTCATATCGAGCGGCGTCGCGCGGAACGCCGGCGAATGAAGCCACGTCCAGGTCTCAGACGACGTCACATTGCGACCGAAGATATGATTCGCCGACGATGCCCAGCGCGCCGCGCGCACGACGTGCCATTGCGCGCCCTCGCCGTCTGAAATGTCGGCCCACTCGTTCGACGAGATCGCCGCCGGCGGGACGCCGTAGCCCTGGATCCGAAACTTCGTGCCGTTGCGTTTGGCCCACGCCTGCATCGGCATCATGAAATTGTCGTTGAAAACCTCGGTGATCGTGCGTCCCCAGTCGTACCGGATCTCGGCGGCGTTCGGCGCCTTGTCGAGCACGAGCGCCGGCAGCAGCGGCCGAAGATCGTAGCCGCGCCGTTTTTGAAATTCGGCGAGCATCGAGTCGGTCCAGTCCTGCTGATAGACCTCGAGACTGTCGCAGAAGAACGAGTACGGGCGATTCGACGGCAGGAACGCCGAATACAAACGGTCGCCGGTCTTGCGCAGATACCCGTCAACGGACGGCTTGTCGAGATGATTCAGGACGTATCCCTCGGAACCGACGGCCGGACGCTTAACCTGCATTCCCGACTTTCCGCCGATCACGAAGATGATCTCGGATCCGAGTTTCGCGTCGTCGGCGGTCAGCCAAAGATTGTCGTCGCGGACGTCCTTGAGTTCAAGCCAAGCCGATTCGGAGCGGATCAGGAACGCGCCGAGGAATTGTTCGGCCGGAATCATTGAAGGGATCGGAACGCGGCGTGTGTCGGCGTTGATCTTCGCGCGTTCGATGCGGAGTTGTCCGGCGGCTTCGGTGATCGGCGTCGTCGCGCCGCCGAACGACCAGCCGCTCCCGAGCGTCAGATCCATTCGCATCCCGAGCTGCTTCGTCGTGTCGGCGGTGAACCGCAGCATTTGGAGAAACTCGTCGGAAAGATACGGAATATTGCGGATTCCGGCCTTTGGGTCGTCGGGCAAAAGCGGATAGACGGGCTGGACCTCGACGCCGCCGATCCCGCCGTCGCGCATCGTTTTGAGCTCCTTCGCAAGTTCAGCGCGGTTCACGGTCGGACCGAACCACCACCAGCGCATCATGATCCGCGCGTCGTTCGGCGGCGTCTTGAAGCCCTTTTCGAGCTCGGCCACGGACTGCGCGCGGATCGGCAACAAAAAGCTGATTCCCAATGCGAATGCGACGATTAGTTTCTTCATATTTGACCTGATATTGATGTTCTTCAACCCCGACAGGCATCAGCGCCCACGAAGAGTCGACCAATGATTTCCTCGGCGAAGCGCACGGTCGGGACTAGCCGCGGATCAACGCGGAAATCCGCGGATTTCTTTCTTCTTTTGTCCGCGTCATCCGCGTCATCTGCGGCTGATTATTCAACTCGCGATTTGGCTGTGCAAAGATCGCCGAAAGCTCTGGGTCGCAAGAAGCTCATTTTGCGAACTCACGATAGATCTTCTCGATCTCAGCGGGTCCGGACTTCCCGGCAATGACGACCCGGTGTCTGAACACGATCGAAGAACCCTTCTTGAGCAAATGGGTGCGTTCTTCGGCGTTCGGATCGTAGATCTTCCGGCCGAACGGGTTGAGCGCCAGCAGTCCGTAGCCGCGGACCATCATCCGTGACGGATAATTCAGGTTCTTCGGATGATCGAAGACCGCAACCGTGACGACTTCGTTCCTGATCCGGCCCGACACCGCCGCCCATTTCCCGGTCGTTCCCCAAAAATTCTTCTCGTCCCGCAATCCCTCGCTGTTGAAGTACGATCCCGTGACGAGCGAATTGTCGGTCGTGGTCGTGATCACTCCCTTTGAATCAGTGATCTTCTCGGGCGCGTCCGACGGTTCCTGCAGTTCGCGCGCAACGTGCAGCGCGAAAAACCCTTCCTTGTTGTCGCCGAAGACGGTATCGACGACCGCCGTCAACTTCGTTTCGCGATCGATGATCCGATCCGTCCCGTCAACGAAAAAGCGATAGCGACTCGTTTCACGCAGGACTGTGCTTCCGTCCGGCATGATCCAGTCCGACTCGGTGACGAGCACCGCTTCGCGCTTGCCGGACTTCGAACTCACGACGCGGCGATGAACGATCCGGCCCATGTGTTTGAGTTCCTCAGGAGTTCGGTACGGCGAGTTGTTCCAAAAGTCCGCGCCGTTGACCGATCCGAAACTGAGCGAGCACCCGACCTGATGCGGATGCCCGATGTCCTCGCCGTCACGCGTCTCGATCGGAAATCCGCGGGTTACGAAATTACCGCCGGCCGTCATGATCGGCAGCAGCGCCGGACGCCGGATCCGCTCCTCGTATCTGTATGACGTGAAAAGCTTTCCGTCGATCATAACGTCGACGCGCGAACGCGAAGGTTCACTGACGAGATCGATCCGCTGCGCAAACGTCGTTCCGGCGGAGATCGCGATCAGGCTCAGGATCAAAAAGACACGATTCAACCTGGGATACGAAAACCAATTTCGCCGACGACCAGCGCGGAGATCCGCGGATCCTGTTTCTGATTTATCCGCGTAATCCGCG
>JAKOSS010000648.1 GCA_029777145.1 Acidobacteriota bacterium
CTCCCGCAGGCGTTCGGGTCCGGTAACTCCGGCCTCGATCAGGCGATGCGCCCCGGCGAAGGTGATGTATCCGCCGACGGTGCCGCCGACGAGCGTCACGATCGCCCGCGACAGGTTGGCCGCCGAATCAGGGCCGTCGACGACCGGAAGTATCGTCCGGTAGGCGGCTTCGCCGATCGGCGGTTTCGAGGCGAAGACCACGTAGCAGATCAGGCCGAGCATGACGACGCCGAGGATCTTGACGACGAAGTCCATCGCCTTTCCGGCTTCCTTCACGCAAAAGATGATTATTGCCGCGCCGGCACTGATCACCGCGCCGTAGACTTCGGGAATACCGAACAATGCCTTGAGTCCCAATCCGCAACCCGCGATGTTACCGATGTTGAAGACCAGTCCGCCGAATGCGACGAGACCGGCAAGCAGGTAACCGCTTCCGGGGACGGTCGCGTTGGCTACGTCCTGACCGCGTTTTCCGCTGACCGTCAGTACGCGCCAGACGTTCAGCTGCGCAAAGATGTCGAGGATCACGGAGATCAGGATCACAAAGCCGAAGCTCGCGAAAAGCGTCGTCGTGAAGACAGTCGTTTGCGTCAGAAAACCCGGTCCGACGGCCGACGTTGCCATCAGGAATGCGGCCCCGAGAATTGTCGATGAGCGTTCGGTCGATTTCATGCCGGCTGGTTTCGAATTTGGCGCGGTTCTGGTCTATATTCGTTTCGAAGTTTGTAGGATATTAACACAAAGTCGCGCCTGAACCCCCGTCCGACCGCGACCGGAGACATCAATGGTTGCCGAAACAGCTCCGAACCGACTTGTCTCGCTCGACGTCTTTCGCGGAATGACGATCGCCGGGATGGTGCTCGTCAACAATCCCGGAACGTGGAGCGCGATCTACTCGCCGCTCGAGCACGCGCCGTGGCACGGAATCACGCCGACGGACTTCATCTTTCCGTTCTTTCTGTTCATCGTCGGCGTCGCGATCCCGATCGCGCTCTCGAAGCGGATCGCCGAAGGGATCGATCGTAAAGTGTATTTCAAGATCTTCAGCCGGGCGGCGATCATTTTCGGGCTCGGGCTTTTCATGGCCGCGTTTCCGGTGATCAAACTGGGCGAATCGGATCTCGGAAGCGTTACGAAACTGGTTTTGATGCTGGCCACGATGGCGGGCGTTTATTTCTGGCTGATCGGGCAGAACCGCGTCGCCGTCGGTTGCGTGCTGTTCCTCGTGATCGCGTACACGGCGTTTGCGCTGACCGGATCGAATATCCGTCTCTTCGATCCAACGACGCTCAGGATCCCCGGAGTCCTGCAGCGGATCGCCGTCTGCTATGCGATCGTTTCGGTCCTCTTCCTGCATTTCAACTGGAAGCAACTGACCGCGATCGGGATCGTCGCGCTGTTCGCGTACTGGTTTCTGATGACGTGGATCCCGGTTCCGGGATGCGAGGTGACGACGATCGACGACAAGGCCTGCAATCTCGCCGCCTGGCTCGATATCAAGATCCTCACCGGCAATCACATCTGGAAACAGGCGGTCGTTTACGATCCTGAAGGGATCCTCTCGACGATTCCCGCGTGCGTGACTACGATCTCAGGCGTGCTCACCGGGATGTGGCTTCGAACCGAGAAGAGCGAGACGGAAAAGGCCGGCGGAATTCTGTTCTTCGGCGTCGTCCTGTGTGCGATCGGTTGGTGCTGGAACTTCTTCTTTCCTTTCAACAAGGCACTCTGGACCAGTTCGTACGTCTGCTATACATCGGGGCTCGCGCTTTGCTTTCTCGGATTCTGCTACTGGCTGATCGACATCAAAGGCTACACGCGCTGGACGAAACCGTTTGTCATTTTTGGAATGAACGCGCTCGCGCTTTTTGTTTTTTCCGGTCTCGTCGCAAAGTCGATGGCGAACATCAAGTTCACCGGAGCTGAAGGGAAGTCGGTGAGTCTTCAGGGATGGATCTTCAACAATATCTTTCTCCCGGTCGCATCGCCGATCAATGCATCGCTGGCGTTCGCGATCTCATTCATCCTTTTCTTCCTGTTTCTGATGTGGCTTCTTTATCGCAAGAAGATCTGGATTAAGGTCTGAGCGCCGGCCGGATTTCACGATTCCAGATTCCAAGAATTCCAAGATTCCAGGTCGAGTTGGGCCGGAATATTGGAATTCTGGAATCATGGAGTTTGTCGGAATAATCGGGCTGCCTTAGCATTCAAGTCAATTAACTTGGCGAAGTTACCTCTTTCGCGGTTTTTCGCGTGACTTTGCGGTCAAAAAAAAAGATCCGACCGCGAAGGAACGCGAATCGTCGCGAAAAGCGACCGCGACGAGTGACTCGCAAACTCGGGAGCCGTTCGGATCAGAGTTCGGTGAATTCTCCGACAGGCTCCATGGAATTTGGAATCTGGAATACGGAAGTATGGAATCGGCTACCGGATCTAATCGATCGAAAACGCGCGGACGGCCTGCGCGATCTCACCCGTCAGGCGCGCCTTCTCGGCCTCGAGCGTCTTGCGTTCCTTCTCCATCTCCTCGAGCCGCGTCTCCTGATCGTTGGCTTTTTGGATATAGCGCGTGATCAGAGTCTTCGCTTCCGCGGTCTTCGACAACGCTTCGATGTTTTCACGCAGACGCTTTTGATCGGCCTCGATGGCATCGACCTCGTCGTCGAAACCGTCGAGCTTCTGTTCGATCTCGGCCAAACGCATCCGCAGGTCGATGATCTTTTCAAGCTTTGCCCGCGCATCTTCATTGATGTACTTGCGCGTCACAAACAACTGCACGTCGTTCCGCGTCAGCGAATAGAGCTGATAGTTGTCGGCCATGCCCTGACGGACGCTGATCTTCAGTTCCTTTTCTTCGAAACCGTTGAGTTCGACCCGGAAGCGATAGTATTTCTGCGTCGTGTAATCGGGCTTCGGCGAATCGTCACTGAGCGTCCAGCCGTCCTGCACCGGATACTCGATGTACAGCACCTTCTTGCGGCCAGTCTGATTCGTGATCTGATATTTCTTGACGCTCGTCTGGAAGTAATGCACCTGGAAGACGCCGTTCACGACCTTCACCATCCGTGCCGGCTCGCGGTCCGCCTCGGTCCGGACGCGGACGTGCGTTCCGAGATCGAGCGCGAACGAGATCAGACGCTGTTCTTTCGATTTCAAACGGTCCATCAGCGCCTCGCCGGCATAAGCGTCCGAATCGATCACCGTCAGACTGCCCGATTCGAGCGTCAGGTCGGTGTTGTTTTTGAGCAGCACTCCGCTGAACGGCCGGTCCTGGCGTGTCGATTCGTTGTAAACCGTCACTCGCTCGCCGTCCATCTTTGTCTGGACGATCGGGATCAACGCCGATTTGTCGCGGAGGACGGTGACCGGCTGCTCGATCCGGTATTCGAAGAGATCGCCGATCTCCTCACCGACAGAAGTGTTCTGGTACGACTCAGACGAATTCTGAAGCGCATCGCTGACAGTCGTGCGATCGACTGTCCGGAAATTCGAACGCGATTCGTTTGAATCCACGCCGTCCGCCTGGAAGGTGTTTGAGTATTGGGTGGCCCCCGACTGCAACTGCAAAGGGGTAACATTACGGCTATTGGTCGGCAGATTTTGCACCGATTGCTGCGAGAAATTGGTTCCGACTGTTCCGTCCTGCACGACAACTCCGCCGACCAATTTGCCGCCCGGTTCGTAAGTCTGCGGATTGAGCTGCAGATCGCGCGGCATCGGAACGACCGGCCGGTAGCGATAGAACGGCTTTTGGATCGGCTGGATGAACGAGATCGGCGATCCCGAGACGAGCGACAGCTGAACATCCTTCCAGTCCTCGTCTGAAATGTTGTCGACGATCGCCCAGCCCTGGAAGAACGGCTTGCCGGCTTCGTCGAGGACGACCCGATACGTCGTCTTCCAGATTGGAGCGGCGATCGTGTAACTCACGATCATTTCGCGCGGACCCGAGCCGTCGGACGTGATCGTGATCGTTTTTGCGTCGCGGCGTCTCGCCGACGCGGCGGCGTTGGCGAACTCGTTGAGATCGCGGCGCGTGCCTTCGTCGAGCAGTTTTACCGACTTGACGTCGGCGAGGTCGAAGCTCGCGATATCGCCGGTTTCGGAAACGATCGTCAGGACGCTGGTCGAGGTCACGGTCTTCTCGCCTTGCGTCTGCTTCCGCTCGACGGTCACGATCGAACCTGAGGCCGCGCCTTTCGACGAAGTGACTGCGACCTTTGCTCCCTGCAGTTGCGAGAGAACGCCGGCGAGCCCGCCGCCTTCACCCGTCAGCGGACCGATCGAGAATGGAATTTCGGACATCTGCGACGACACGGGTGCCGACGAATTGTACGAAACGGCGCCGATCTTGCTGCCTTTGCCGAGGTCGAGAACGACCATCGATTTGAGCACGTCGTCGACCTGCGACTGCTTGAACGAGAGGTTGATCTCGGCGGCGCCCGAAACGGTGCCGCGCCGCTCGACGTACGCGACGCCGTTCGAATAAAGGATCACGCGCCTGATCGGCAGTTGATCCGCCGACGCGCGCGGCTGGACGGCCGGCGTCGTGCGCACGGGGACGCGAACCTGCGCCTGGACGGAGACCGAACACAATACGATCAACGAGAGAAGCATCTTGAATTTCATTTGTTTGCCTTCCTTTTTTAGAAATGAACGAAGAACCGGGACGGGCTTGCATCGGTCCCGCGGAATGCGTTTGATATCAAGATGATACAAGGTTGGCGGGAGGTTGTCCTGACGGCAGCGAGGTCAACTTGCGGATGCGCGGGACAATTGCCGGTGACAACGTACCATCGCGGCTTTGCATTCTGGCGGGAACACCTGATCGCAGCTTTTGGTCACACGATCATATTTCCGCGAAGCCGCAAAGCCGCGAAGGACAAATTCGAAGTTCTTGCGT
Source organism: Acidobacteriota bacterium (assembly GCA_029777145.1). The sequence continues at coordinate 4,904 of JAKOSS010000648.1, forward strand.
GATGAGTTTTCGATCGGCGATACCCCAAACCGATCGCGGAAGCGCGTCGCAAATCGCGCGTCTGCGAACTACTTCTTTTCTTTATCGCTTTCGGACTTGTCCTTGTCTTTTTCGGCCTTGTCCTTGAGGTATTTTTCCTGGGCTTCTTTGCAGCCCTGCGCGATCTTTTCCTTGTCGCCCTTGTTTTCCTCGATGTTCGACTTGATCGCTTCTTTCGCGATGTCGATCGCGACTTCGCGGATCTTCTTCGCGACGAATCCTTCATCCGGATCCTTCGAATCGCGATCGATCAGATCAAGAAAATCGTCGCACTCTTTGACTCCGGTCTTCGCGACCTGGTCGCTGTTTGAATTGCCCGAAGATGTGTTGGAGCCGGAACCCGGCCAGATCTTGCTGCAGCCGAGGACGGCGAGCGTAAGAACACACAATGCAATGACGACGGAAAGTTTGTTTTTCATAGTTTTTGTCAGAACCGCGAGCGGTCACTGGTCAGAACCGGGAGCGGTAGCGACCGGGTGATCGACTTCTCGCGAATCAGCTGGCCGCGTGAACGCGGAACTCCAAACAATCAGCCGGCCGCGTGAACGCGGAACTCCAAACACTCCCGAATGCCTACGCAGATTCAAGATTCGCGTATTTCTCGATCAGCTTTTTCTGCCCGAAGCCCGGAAAACTCACCGTCAGCTTGACGTTGTCGCCGCTGCCTTCGCGGCGGAGAACCAGCCCCTTGCCGTATTTCGGATGCCGGACATGCGCGCCGGGAACGAACCCTTTGTCCGATGCGGACGGTTTCGGAGTCTGCGATGCCTGCGCGCGCAGTTTGTCGAATCCGGTCAAGGGCTTAGGATCGGACGATTTCTGCTGCTCGATATTCTTTTTCTTGAAAAACTCTGCGATCGCCTCCGACGAGTTGTAAGTCTTTCCCGTGTACAGGTTTTTCGGCTTCGACGGAGCTTCTCGGTTCTCGCCGCGCAACGCTGACACGGCATACTGGTTCGACTTCGCCTTGCCTCCCTTGGCGAACGACAGCCAACTGTTGCCGCGCGAAAGATCGCGGATCAGGTCGAGCGGCATTTCGTTGAGGAACTGCGACGGTTCGGCCGCCATTTCTTCACCATAAACCCGGCGCCGCATCGAGTGCGTCACGTAGAGCAAGGTTTCCGCGCGCGTGATCGCGACATACGCGAGTCGGCGTTCCTCCTCGAGTTCCTTCGGATCGTTGATCGAACGCGAATGCGGGAAGATCCCGTCCTCGAGCCCGACAAGAAACACGACAGGGAATTCGAGTCCCTTTGCCGAATGAACCGTCATCATCGTCAGCGCCGCGTTGCGGTCGTACTTGTCGGTGTCTGACGTAAGCGCCGCGTGATCGATGAAATCGCGCAGTCCGTCCGCCTCTTGTTTGTCGTAGTCGACCGCGGCGTTGACGAGTTCTTCGAGGTTCTCGAGTCGAGCCGCGGATTCGTCGGAATTCTCGGCGCGGAGCATCGCCGCGTAGCCCGAATCCTCGATCGCCGCGACGACCGCTTCGGAAACCGGTCGATCGGTCTGCGATGCGTCGGCGATCTTCTGCGCCAAGGTTTCGATCGTCGCCTTGAACCGGCGCAGCGCCTCGATCGCGCGCGGCGTGAGATTGATCCCTTCCTTGTGTTCGAGATCGGTGATGATCGCGATCGTTTCCCACAGCGACGTTCCGAAACTGCGGGCGCGCATCGAAACCTCGTCGAGTGTCGTCTTTCCGATGCCGCGCGGCGGCGTGTTGATGACCCGCAAGAGGGCGATATCGTCAAACGGATTGAGCGCGACCTTGAGATACGAGATGACGTCCTTGATTTCAGCGCGTTCGTAGAACGAGAACCCGCCGACGATGTTGTAGTCGATCCGGTAACGGCGCAGCGATTCTTCAAAAAGGCGCGACTGCGCGTTCGTCCGGTAAAGAATCGCGATCCGTTTTCGCGGATCGCGGCGCCTGATCTCGTCGATCTGCGAGGCCACGAAGCGCGCCTCTCCGTCGCCGTCAAACGCCTGAAAATAGAGGATCTTCTCGCCGCCCGGGTTCGAAGTCCAAAGCTTCTTCTTCTTTTGTTCGACGTTGTTCTCAATGATCGCGTGCGCGACGTCGAGGATCGTCTGCGTCGAGCGGTAATTCTGTTCGAGGAGAACGACTTTCGCGTTCGGATAATGCTGCTCGAAATCGAGAATGTTGCGGATGTCGGCCTGCCGGAAGCGGTAGATGCTCTGCGCGTCGTCGCCGACCACGCAGATGTTCTGCTGTTTTTCGGTGAGATAACCGATGAGCGAGAACTGCAGCGGATTCGTGTCCTGATATTCGTCGACGAGGATATATTTGAAGCGGTCGTTGTATTTTTCGCGGATCTCCGGATTGTTGCGCAGCAAGCGGACCGTCTTGATCAGAAGGTCGTCGAAATCGAGCGCGTTCGCGTTCCGGAGCCGCTCTTCGTAGATCTTGTAAACGCGCGAGATCGCTTGCCGGCGCTCGTCGGTGAACTCGATCTTCGACGCAAAATCGTCAAAATTCTCGCCGCGATTCTTGGCGTTCGAGATCGCGCTCAGGATCGTCCGCGGAGTCAGCTGTTTTTCGTCGAAACCGATGTCTTTGAGCGCGGCCTTGATGACCTTTGTCGAGTCGTCGGTGTCGTAGATCGTAAACGATTTCTTGTAGCCCTCCTCGAGCGACTCGATATCGCGTCTGAGGATGCGGACGCAAAGCGAGTGAAACGTCGTCACGAGCGGCGCGGATTGAAGTTTTTGCCCGGCAAGCAGCTGCTCGACGCGCTCGCGCATTTCGCCGGCGGCTTTGTTCGTGAACGTGACGGCAAGAATATTGTGCGGCGCAACATCTTTTTCCGCAATAAGATAGGCGATCCGAACAGTGATCACGCGGGTCTTGCCGGATCCCGCCCCGGCAAGGATCAGGACCGCGCCCTCGGTCGTTATCACTGCCTCGCGCTGCTGAGGATTGAGTGTCGAAAGTAGTTCCATGTCGTGAGTCAGATTCTACCGAAAACGGCGGCGCTTGTCAGTACCGCCTGCGTGAGCGGGCGGAGAGAGCGGGTGAACGGGAGAGCGGGCGAGGGGGAGAGCGGGCGAGGGGGCGAGCGGGCGAGGGGGCGAGGGGGAGAGCAGGCGAAGGGGAGATGTCAGTACCGCCTGCGTCAGCGGGCGGACGGAATTGGGGAGAGCGGGCGAAGCGGAGAGCGGGCGAGGGGGCGAGCGGGCGAAGGGGAGAGCGGGCGGACGGAATGGGGCGAAGGGGCGAAGGGCGAGGGGGAGAGCGGGCGA
>JAKOSS010000649.1 GCA_029777145.1 Acidobacteriota bacterium
CGGCCGCGTTGATGGCCGTCTCGTGTGCGTCCAAGGCTCACACTGAGGACTCGGTCCAAAACGCCGACCCGGCGGCGGTTTCGGCGGCGATCTCGACGGCCGAGGATCTCTTCCGACAGCGCGAGGACATCGACAAGCTTCGAGAGGCGATCCGCGTGCTTGGCGCCGCGCGAAATCCGAACCAGCGGAATTTCGAGGTCGAGTGGAAATTCGCCAAATTCAACTATTTTCTCGGAAAGCAGACAAATGACAGCAGCGAATCCGAACGGGCATTCGAACTGGGCGAACAGGCCGGGCGGATCGCTTCTCGGATCGAACCCGGAAAGCCCGACGGACATTTCTGGTTTGGAGCGAATCTCGGCGAACAGGCGCGTAAAAGCCCGGTGACGGTCGGCATCAAGGCCGTCGACGACATCCGCGAGGCGATGAACAAGGTCATTGAGATCGATCCGAAATATCAGGGAGCCAGTGCTTACGACGCGCTCGCACAGGTCGAACTTTCGACGACCGGAATGATGGGCGGAAAGCCCGAAAAGGCAGTTGAATACCTCGAGAAGGCGCTTCTGCTCCAAGACGACAACGCCAATGTTCACTTGCATTTGGCGGAGGCGTATGCAGCCGTTGGACGCAAACCCGACGGACGGCGCCAATTGGAACGCTTGCTCAAGATGACGCCGAATCCGGAGTATGCGATCGAATATCGCGAAGCCGCGGATCAGGCGAAAAAGTTGCTCGAAACCAAATTCCAGACGCAGCCGGATCGGCAAATATGACCAAAGCGATCTATCCCGGCTCATTCGATCCGGTCACGAACGGGCACCTCGACATCATCCGTCGAAGTTTGCCGCTTTTTGACGAGATCGTCATCGCGGTTCTCAACAATCCCGACAAGAAGCCGATGTTTTCGGTCGCCGAGCGATGCGAGATGATCGGCGAGATCTTGCCGCTCGTCGGCAACGGCAGCTGCGTGCTGAGGGTCGACAGCTTTTCGGGTCTGACCGCGGATTTCGCCAAACGGATGAACGCCAAGGCGATCATCCGCGGGATCCGGGCCGTCGCCGATTACGAATACGAACTGCGGATGGCGCTGATGAACCGGCGTTTGGAGCCTGGAATCGAAACGGTCTTCCTTCTCGCCGCCGAGGAATATTCGTATGTTTCGTCGACATTGATGAAGGAAGTATTCACGCTCGGCGGCCGGGTCGAAGGACTCGTCCCGGAGATCGTCGAGCAACGCATGCGCGATAAATTCAGCACCTGACGGTTTGCCCCCAACATTCCCGACTATTTGTGCCCACTTTTGATCGGAAAATTCTGCGCAACAATCTTACTGCAGCGGCGATCCTGATCCTGCTCGCCGGGACCTTTTCGGTGCTTGCCGAGCGGCTCCCGGTGCGCGTTTACAGCACGGCCGACGGTCTTGGAAGCGGCGCCGTCGACGACATGATCCACGATTCGCGTGGTTTCATGTGGTTCGCGACGCGCGATGGATTGTCGAGATTCGACGGCTTCAGCGTCGTCAACTACCGGATCGGCGACCAGCCGCTCGGTTCGATCCTGGGAATTCTCGAACGTAAGGACGGCAGCTATCTTGTGACCCCGCGGATCGGCGGCGTTTATCGATTCGATGAAACGACGACCGTCGTCGAATCTGCCGAATCCGACATGCTGACGCTCAACGCGGTCCGGATCCTCAATGATTCCCCGGCACGCATCGCGGAAGACTCGGAAGGAACGCTCTGGGTCGTCATCGACGGCAAATTCAGGCGGGTCCGTGAAGACGCCGGGAAGTTTACGGTCGAATCTCCGCTGGCGATCGACGGTCCGATCGATGGCGACGTGACCGTTTTTCATTTCAACGAGGACCGCGAACGGACTTTCTGGCTGACGACCAACCACGGACTGTTGCGCGTCGCAAAAGACGGCCGGTTGCTGGCGATGTATACGACTCCGCCGCCGACCGCGATGCGGACGTACCTCCTCTACGTTTTTTCTGATCGCGACGGCCGGGTCTGGGTGCAGGCGCAGGACGGGATGTTCGTACTGAAACCGGACGCGATCATCCCCGGAGCGGCGCCGATCGTTCATCCGCTCAATCCGAATATTTCGACCAAACTCCCGGTCAACAGGGGCGAGATCCGCAAATTCACCGAATCCGACGGGCTCCGCGGCACGGCCATGCCCGCGTTCCACCAAACTCCCGACGGCCGCATCTGGATCGCGTCGGATGCCGGTCTCTTGTTGTTTGAAGGAAACGGATTCCGACTCTTCGGCCCGGAGAACGGCATTGCCGAATTCGTCCTCGACATCGTCAACGATGGTGAAGGCAATCTATGGCTCGCCACCCTGAGCGGCGTCCACAAGATCGTCGCCAACGGGCTCGTGACCTTCCGACTCGCCGAGGGTCTGACAAAAGCCGACATCAGCGGCATCTACGAGAACAAGGCCGGACGGCTTTTTGTGGCAGGCGGAGATTGGAACATCGGCCGGTACGATGGCGCTCGCGGTTTTACCTCGGTCCGGCCCAAGTTCGGCAAAGACGCCGGCGCTTCGCTTTGGACCTCGAATGTTTCCTTCCTCGATTCATCCGGTTCCTGGTGGTTTTTGAGCGAGACGGCGCTGTACCGGTACGAAAACGTCGAACGGGTCGAGGATCTTGAAAGCCGCACTCCCGATAGGGTTTTTCCGACCGGCGATCTGTTCAACAACGGCGCCTTCTACCGGATGTTCGAGGATTCGCGGGGTGACATCTGGACCAGTTTACGTTCGGTCGATTTTGCAAATATGGGACTCGACGTCTGGCGCCGCGCAGACGAACGATTTCAGAAGTTCGGTGAAGCCGAGAACTTCCCCGAACGCCGCTCGCCGTCGGCATTCTGCGAAGATTCGCAGGGCGACGTCTGGGTCGGCTTTTACCATGGCGGACTGGCGCGATTCAAAGACGGCAAGTTCACGCTGTTCGGATCGTCCGACGGCGTTCCCCAGGGCTTCGTCACGTCGTTGTTCCGTGACCACCGCAACCGTATCTGGATCGCGACCAGCGACAACGGCGTGTCGGTGATCGATGATCCGAAAGCTGACATTCCGTCATTCCGGAAGATCGGCGGACTCGCGAGCAACAACGCGAGGGCGATCGCCGAAGACGCGTTCGGCCTCGTTTACATCGGCACCGTGCGCGGCATCGATCGCATCACTCCTGAGACCGGCGTCGTCCTTCATCTGTCAACCGTTGACGGCTTGGCCGACGATTTCGTTACGGTTGCATTCCGTGACAGCCGCGGCAGTGTCTGGTTCGGAACAAGAGACGGCGTATCGCGGCTCGACCCAAGGGAGGATCCCCCGCAGAGCGCGCCGCCGATCCTGATCGCGCGCGTCCGCGTCGCCGGAGTGAAGCAGTCGGTCCCGGAACTCGGCACGCCCGAGGTCGGAAATCTTGACCTGCAAAATTATCAGAACAATTTGCAGATAGACTATTCGAGCGTCGGCTTTGCGTCTCCAGAACGTGTCCGCTATCAGTTCATGCTGGAAGGCGCGGACACTGATTGGAGCGCGCCGACGGCCGAACGATCGGTCATCTACTCGAATCTCGCGGCCGGCGACTACCGTTTCCTGGTCCGTGCGCTCAACTCCCAAGGTCTCGCAAGTTTGAATCCGGCGTCGGTAAAATTTCATGTCGCGCCGCCGATCTGGAAGACATGGTGGTTCGTTACGGCGGCGTTCCTCGCCTTCGTGGCGATCGCCTACTATTTGCTCAACCAGCGATTCAAACGATCTCTCGAACTCGAAAAGGTCCGGACACGGATCGCGACCGATCTTCACGACGATATCGGCGCGAGCCTGTCACGCATCTCGATCCTTTCCGAGATCGAGAAACAGCAGACCAGCGCCGAAAACGCGGAATCGACACGGAGGCTTTCCCAGATCGCGTCGGAGGCACAAAATCTCGTCGATTCGATGAGCGACATCGTGTGGGCGATCAACCCGCGGCGCGATTCGATCGAAAGCGTCGTCGATCGCGTTTGCTCATTCGCCGCCGACACGCTCGGCGCGAAGGACGTCCACTGGACGGTCTCGACGCCGTCCGATCTCGGCCACGTGCATCTGACGACCGAAGAAAAACGAAATCTGTATCTGATCTTCAAGGAGGCGGTGAACAATGCCGCGCGGCATTCCAATTGCGCCAATGCGTCGCTGACGATCAGGTTCGACCGCAACGTCCTGATCGCCGAGATCGCCGACGACGGATGCGGGTTCACGGTTGAAGAATTCGCCAACGACGCGAGTCGCGGGGGCAGCGGACACGAAAACATGAAAACGAGAGCGGCGGAGGTCGGCGGCACGCTCGAGATCGAATCTGCGCCGGAACGCGGCACGGTCGTCCGGCTGCGGCTCCCGATCAGCCTTTCGCGGTCGATCGGACGCCTGACGTCCCACAACAGCCGATGATTTTTCGTGATTCGGCCAATTACCCGCATGAATGTGCGTTTGCGAAAGCTGATTTGCGGACGATACTGTTGAAGCCATGGAATCGAACAACCGGCCGATCATGACGGCGATAATTGAAGACGATTCGGTGACCCGCGAGTGCCTCAATTTGCTCATTGGCGGAACCGTCGGTTATGCCAGCGCCGGCGCGTTCGTCTCGGTCGAAGACGCCTTGAACAAGGGCTTCAAGGTTTCCCCGGACGTCCTTTTGCTCGACATAAACCTTCCCGGAATGCTCGGATCGGAAGCTGTCCGCCTGTTCAATCAGAAGTTCCCCAAAATGCAGATCCTGATGCTCACCGTGTATGCCGAAAGGGACAAGATATTCGAGTCGATCTGCAACGGCGCGTGCGGTTATTTGCTGAAGAAGACGCCGCCGGCGAAACTCTTGGATTCGATCCGCGAGGCGCATGAGGGCGGCGCGCCGATGACGCCGGAGATCGCCCGCAAAGTGATCCAGCTTTTCCAGAAAACGTCGCAGCCCGAGGAAACCGACGAAAAGCTTACCCCCCATGAATTGCGCCTGCTCTCACTCTTGGCGAAAGGGATCAGCTATCGCGATGCCGCGGCTCAGTTCAACATCTCGATCAATACCGTCCGCTATCACATCCGCAACATCTACGACAA
>JAKOSS010000065.1 GCA_029777145.1 Acidobacteriota bacterium
GATTCGTACGTCAACAAGTCGCGGAGCGACATCGCATTTGGGAATGCGGATTTCGGAATGCGGATGTTTGCTGTTCCGCCTTCAGGCGGCCCATTCGATTTTGGACATTCGATTGCGGATTTCGAATTGCGAACCGACGACATTCGTTCACCGTTGGATTCGTACGTCAACGAGTCGCGGAGCGACATCGCATTTGGGAATCGGGATTTCGGACTGCGGATGTTTGGAGTTCCGCCTTCAGGCGGCCCTTTCGATTTTCGATTGCGGATTTCGATTTACACAACCGACGACATTCGTTCACCGTTGGATTCGTACGTCAACGAGTCGCGGAGCGACGGCATCGATATAGCCGTGGCGCGTAAGCCCACGGAACATCGCCCAACAGATTCCAGTAAGTCGCGTCAGCGACGGCACATTTCGGATCTGGGAATTCGTCAACTCGCATGAGTTGCGCGTTCACGCGCGATTCACGTTTGGGGAAGAGGATCGCCGGATCTCGCATTTCTGAGGAAAGCGGGCGCAGAGCGCCTCTTCCTGACCTGCGAATGTGTTTGTAAAGTTGGGTGAAATTAATCGCCTCCAACCCATTTGGAATGGCCGACTTCGGAAGTCGGATTTTGGCATCGGGACTTAATATTAACCCAATCGCAAATCGGCATTCGAAAATCGCAAATGGAACTTGCCCGGCTCACAGCCGTACGCTGTTTGGTCGAAGCCGAACTTGCCCGGCTCACAGCCGTACGTTGTTTGGTCGAAGCCGAACTTGCCCGGCTCTCAGCCGGACATTGTTTGGTCGAAGCCGAACTTGCCCGGCTCTCAGCCGGACATTGTTTGGTCGAAGCCGAACTTGCCCGGCTCACAGCCGTACGCTGTTTGCTTGAAGCCGAACTTGCCGGCTCACAACCGTACGCCGTTTACTTGAAGCCGAACTTGCCGGCTCACAGGCGGAACGAGTTTGACGACGACCGGTTCGAGTTTGGTCGAAACGTAGCGAACCAGCGCACTTAAAGAGGCACCATGGAAAACGGTTTTCGAGCCACGGTATGGGCAAATCCCGCAACGCCCGAAACTTGACTCCCGACTGTGAACCCGCGCGCCCACGCCTGAAGGCGTAACTTGTCCGGTTTTGGCCGATTAAGCGGCGCCCCTACGTCTTCAAATCGAACCGATCAACGATCGAATACGTCGATCCGTGTCGATCGAGACGGCTTTCGTAAACCGTCAGCGACGAAACCGTGAATTCCGTTGAATCGAACTCGTTCGAGAGATGACGGGCGGCGATCTCGCCTGAGCGCTCGGGTTCTCGCAGGCGTGCGATCGTGAGGTGCGGAGTGAAGGTTTTCCTTTCACTCTCGAAGCCGGTCTCCGAAAGACCCGCGTCAAGATCGGATTTGATCCGTCGGATCGCGTCGATCTCGCCGTCGACGCCGAGCCAGAGAACGCGCGGCCGTTTCGGATTCGGAAACACGCCGGTTCCGCGGACACTCAATTGAAAAGGACCGTTGCCGGCAGCAACTCGTGCGACGATCTCACACACGCTCTCGAGTTCCGCGATTCCGGTATCACCCAGAAAATTCAGCGTCAGATGCATCTTTTCGAGCCGTTCCCATCCAACGCGCAAATCGCGAAATCGCTGCCGCAAGCCGGCAATATAGACGGCCGCAGAGGTGCGCGCCTCGTCCGATATATCGACCGCGATGAAGATGCGTTTCGTGTCCGGCATGGCGTAAAAAACCAATTTACCACTATCAATTAGCCAATTACGATTCTCAATTTCTTTCTGCTAGAATCAACTCCGAAATGAGTCTTTTGAAAGTACTTTTGGCATTGTTCTTGTTGTCCGTCGCAGCGGTCTGCGGCGTCTCGTACTGGCTTTACAGTTCAATGAATCAGCCGGTTCAGCATGCCAGATCCAACGATTTCATCGAGATCCCGAAAGGCTCGTCACCGTCGGAGATCGTCAACAAACTAGCCGCCGAAGGCGTCGTCGCCAGCCCGTGGGCGATGAAGGTCTATCTTCGGACGTTCGGCGATTCTTCGAAACTAAAGGCGGGCGATTATCAGTTCAACTCGCCGATCACGGCCCTGCAGGTCATCAAGGAACTTGAAAAGGGCGAGGAACGGACGATCAAGATCACGATCCCCGAAGGCTGGACGCGTTTCGATATCGCGAAGCGGATCGTCGAGAAATTCCCGACCGAACCGGCGACCGACGAAAAAGCGGTACTCGCGATGCTCGACGACGTTTCGCTGATCTCCGACATTGACGTCAACGCAAAGAACCTCGAAGGCTATCTGTATCCGAGCACTTACAGTTTCCCGATCGGCACCGAGCCGAAAGCGGTTGTCAAACGGATGGTCGACCAGTTTCGCAAGATCTGGAAGCCCGAATGGAACGACCGCGCGAAGGCGCTCGGCAGAACGCCGCACGAGATCGTGACGATCGCTTCCTTGGTCGAGACCGAATCAAAATTTGATGCCGAACGGACGATCGTTGCGTCGGTGATCTACAACCGGCTGAGCCGCGGGATGGCGCTCGGGATCGATCAAACCGCAGTTTACGTCGCGAAGATGGAGAACCGCTGGGACGGAACGATCAACAAGAGCGATCTCGATTCGAACTCGCCATACAATACGCGCAAGTTTGCGGGACTGCCGCCGGGACCGATCGCCAGCGCGAGCGAATCGGCGCTCGAGGCCGCGCTCAACCCCCAAAAGACGGACTATCTTTTCTATGTTCTGAACGTCGAAAAGAACGACGGCTCGCACAACTTTTACGCTTCGGCCGCGGAATTCGAACGCGGCAAGGCCGCTTATCAGGTCTGGCTCGAGGACCAACGAAGGCAGAAAAGGGAGAAAGAAAGCCAATAGATTTGCGATTTGCGATTTGCGATTGGTCGGTGGACAGTGGACAGTGGACAGTGGACAGTGGACAGTGGACAGACCATGATTTGAGTTACCGAAGGAAATTACAATTCGGGAAGCCATACACGCAATCCATCGTTTTCAGACCACTGACCACCGACCACCGACCACTGACCACTGACCACTGAAAAGGAAGATGATCAAACTTCTCGCACTCGATCTGGACGGAACGTTGCTTGATTCGCACGGCGCTATTTCCGCGGCGAATATCGAGGCGATCCGTCATGCCGAGGAGAAGGGCGTGCTTGTCACGATCGCGACCGGCAGGAGGTTCCGCGACGCGCGCCCGGTGGCGCTCGAGATCGGACTGAACGCGCCGATCGTCACCCACAACGGCGCGCTTGTGAAGTTCGCGGACACGCTTGAAACCGTCGATTTTGCGCTGATCCCGACTCCGACCGTGCGCGAGATACTGCGCGTCGGACGTTCGTACGGCGGCGATGCATTGATCTCGTCCGACCCAGACGGCAAGGGCACGATGCTCTACGACATGATCTCCGACGAGAACGTACCGCTCAAGAAGTATATCGCGTGGTCGCGGCGACTTCATGGCAACGAGGCCGAGGACGCGATCCATCATGTCGAAAAACTCGACGACGAGCTTGAAAGCACCAAAGTCATCCACGTTTCTTTCTCCGGTTGCTGCGCGCCGATGTACGATCTGCAGCGCGTGCTTGAGGACGAACTCGGCGACAGCGTGAACATCCTCGCGACGATCTATCCGCACCTCGACTTCACGCTTCTCGACGTCCTCCCGCCCCACGCGTCAAAGGCCTACGGACTGCATAATCTCGCGCGGATCCACGGATTTTCGCACGAGGACGTGATGGTCTGTGGAGATAACTTCAACGATCTTGAAATGCTCGACTACGCCGGCACCGCGGTCGTCATGGGAAACGCAGCTCCCGAGCTCAAACAGCGCGAAAAGTTCTTCGTCACCGGAAGCAATGAAGAAAGCGGTGTCGCCGCCGCGATACGACGTTTTATTCTCGACTAAGTTTTTCTTCCCGCGACGCTAAATCGGCGTTATACTTGCCTCAAATACTCGTTCCCGTTGCGGGAACTCGCCGCCACAACTCATAAATGGGGGAAATATGAAACTCGCTTCCCTTTTGTTCATAACGTTTCTCTTCGCATTCGTACCGGTGTATGCGCAAAACGTGTTCAACTACAAGAAGATCGCAGTCTTTGCGTTCAATTCGCCGGAGTGCCGAGCGCAGAGCCTCGATGCCGCGAAGGCGGCCGTTGAAAAGGCCCGGGCAGATGTCGATCGCGAACGAGCTGAAATATGGCGCCGTCGGCTCAAGGCACTTCAGGAGATTGCCAATTTGAAGGGTTCTTACCGCAAATACCTTAAAGCCCGCGCGGAGTTCGAACAGATTAGCAGCCCGAAACTTGCGGACCTGGAGGCAACGCTCGCGACACTTGAAAGGGATCAATCGTCGCTGCGAAAAAGATTCTGGGAATTGGGTCGTTCGATCGCCGCCGCGCAGGACGTCGGACTGTTCCCATATCGGCCCGATCGCGATTTTTGGGATCCGGCGATCGAGGTCACGGCCGGCCTTTGCCTGGCAATCGATGAATTCGTCCGAAACGGAAGCAAACTCGCGTACCGTTTCAATCTGCCCGACGCAAAATTCGCATACCTCGATTCCGGCAAGCTTCTGAGTCCATCGACATCGGCATCCAGGCTCTCACGGGCGTGGGCCGCCGTGACGCGGATCGGGACCGCGTCCGCTGACGCCCGGGCCGTGCTCAATACCGAACCTGAGGCGCTTGAAGCCGAAATGAAACGGTTCATCGAAAGTAAAGGCTGGACCTACGTTTTCACGGTCAAATCTCCATACGGCAAAGATGTCGTATCAAATCGAGGTCATGACCTTACAAACGAGTTCATTTCCTACTATAATCAACGTTATCCTTAATTACATTGGAATCATCAATTACAGGAGAATTAATGGCTAACAGGACAGCAGTAATCGAAACGAACAAAGGCACGATCAAGTTTGAATTGCTGGAGCAGGACGCTCCGAAGACAACCGAAAATTTCAGGCTTCTCGCCGAAAAGAACTACTACGACGGCGTCATTTTTCATCGCGTCATCAAAAACTTCATGATCCAGGGCGGCGACCCGCTCGGCGAAGGCTACGGCGGCGAATCCGCCTGGGGCGGACGCTTTGATGATGAGATCAACCGTTCGTCGCCGCTCTACGCCGGACCGTACGAAAAAGGAACCGTCGCGATGGCGAACGCCGGACCGAACACCAACGGCTCGCAGTTCTTCATCATGCACATCGATTACCCGCTTCCGCCGAACTACACCAAATTCGGCAAATTGATCGAGGGACAGGACATCGTCGACTCGATCGCCGAGGTCGAAACGAACCACCGCGACAAACCGCTCACGCCGGTCGTCATGGAACGCGTTTTTATTGAAGAATGAGCCGATTTTTGATTTTGGATTTTTGATTTTGGATTCGCCGCAAGTGATCCGACATCGTGGCTAACTCGTTTCGAACGGGTTCGAGCCAATCCAAAATCCAAAATCAAAAATCCAAAATCGTCCAATGAGGTTGGTTCTTCAGCGAGTTTCCAGAGCGAAGGTGAGCGTTGACGGCGAGGTCACGGGCGAGATCGGCCGCGGCATTCTCGTCTTGCTCGGCGTGTCGCGAGCGGACTCCGAATCGGAAGCGCGGTCGATGGTCGAAAAGACGCTGAACCTGCGCATCTTCGAGGACGCGGACGGCAAGATGAACCTCTCGCTTCTCGATATAAGCGGCGATCTTCTCGTCGTTTCCCAATTCACGCTCTACGGCGATGCCCGCAAGGGCCGCCGACCGTCGTACATCGATGCCGCCGGGCCGGATGAGGCAAACCGGCTGTACGAGCACTTTGTCGCCGAGGCCCGTAAACAAGTGGTGAACGTCGGAACCGGCCGTTTCCAGGCGATGATGGACGTCGAACTTGTCAACGACGGTCCGGTCACGATCCTGCTTGACAGTGATCGTGCGTTTTAGAAGAATTTGAACGTTATGTTAAGGAAATCATTGATCTTTGCCGCGCTGCTACCGCTAATCGCGCTCGCCGCGTGCGCCGACAAAACAACGAAGAAGTCGACGAACTCGAATTCGAAGTCGAAGAACGCCAATCAAACGACGGCCGATTTCAAAAAAGGTGTGACGCCGGTCGCGGACCCAGAAGTTGCGGTCTTCGAGATGGAAGAACCGGCGTTCGGGACGTTCAAGATCGAACTTTATTCGAACGTCGCGCCGCAGATGGTCGCGCGGTTCAAGGAACTGATCAAGGACGGTTACTACGACGGTATCGCCTTTCATCGGATCAACGATACGGTCATTCAGGCCGGAAACTCGTACACGAAGCCTGATGTGAAGCCCGACCCGCAGAAAGGCGAAGGAGACTCCGGGAAACCGGATGTTCCGGCGGAATTCTCTGACATCCCGTACGACACCGGGATAGTCGGCGCCGCGCGGCTTGGGCAAGACGTAAACTCGGCGAATGCTCAGTTCTTCATCATGCTCAAGCGCGAATCGCAGTTCGACAACAAGTACACCGTGTTCGGCAAGGTGATCGACGGCATGAACAATATCCGGACGATCGCCGGCGTCCAGCGCAATGGCGAAAAGCCGGTCGATCCGGTCCGTATCAAGTCGGCGAGGATCGAAGCAAGGTGATGATCGGGAGAACGGAGGACCGGGAGATTGAGCGAACCGCTCCCGTTCTTCCCTTCGCCCGCTCGTCCGTTCGCTTTTGCAAAAGTCTTTGCTAGAATAGGTCCTTCGCATGCTCGCGTAGCTCAGTGGATAGAGCGTTCGCCTCCGGAGCGAAAGGTCGCAAGTTCGATCCTTGCCGCGAGTAAATTTTGTTCCCGCCAAACACGCGAAAAACGCGAAAACGCTCAGACGGTTGCCGCACGGTTATCGCGGTAACCTTGAAAACAGAATGTTGGGCGGATTTTCGTTTTTTCCCGCTTTTCGTCTATTTCGCGTGCCGCAACGCCAAACCGCGATGCTCGAGATCACCAGCCGTGACAACCCTAAGCTGAAGCGCATCAAAAAGATACGTGACGGCAATGATCCGGAATTCATTTTCATCGAAGGCTTGAGATTGGCCCGCGAGGCGATGCGTTCACCGGTCAGCGTGACCAACGCGGTGTTCGCGAGGAGTTTCGGCGAGTCATCCGAATTCGATCGAATCGCGGATAAGATCGTCGTACCTGACAAGATCTTCGAATCGCTTGCCGATACTAAGAATCCGCAAGGTGTCGTTCTCATCGCCCAACGGCCGGCGTCAGACCGGACCGCTTTCGAATCCCGCTTCGACGGCGAATCGTCGGTCCTACTTCACCGCGTCAACAATCCGTCGAACCTCGGGGCAATTCTCCGCACGTGCGAGGCGGCGGGGATCAACAACGTCATCGTCACGCGTGATTCGGCCGACGCGTTTTCGACAAAGGCGCTTCGGGCATCGATGGGATCGGCGTTCAGGTTGAACATCGGCGAACGGGCGGATTTCGACAAGACCGTCGCGTGGGCAAGGACGATCGGACTGACATTAACGGCCGCAGATATTTCTGGCACGACCGATTACCGGGAGTTGGAACGGACGAGGCGTCTTGTCGTCTTTGGATCTGAAGCGAACGGACTGACTGCCGAAGAACTTGCGGCGATGGACGAGATCGTCGTGATCCCGATGAAGAGCGGCGTCGAGAGCCTCAATCTCGCCGTCTCCGCTGGGATCATTTTGTTTGGTTTGAACGGTTGACCAGGGATTGGATCGTGCGCCAATTTTCGGTTGATGCCGCGTTCGGACTATCCAGGGCCAACGTCGTGGGAATCCCGTGAATTGCCGTCTGCTTCAGCTGACGGATCGCAATAACTTTAAGAGTGTCAGGGCTTTAGTCCATAATTCGGCTAAAGCCGAGATATCTTGTTGAATCCCCAACCGTTCGTTAAAACGAACGGCAATTCATGAGAAAACTGTACAAATAAACTTGGACACGGTTTCTGCCGAATTCCAAAATCCGAATTCCCAAATCCAAATTCCCGAATCCGAAATCCGAATTCCAAAATCCGAATTCCCAAATCCGAATTCCCGAATCCGAAATCCGAATTCCAAAATCCCCAATCCCCAATGGCTATGGTTCTCTTGACGCGTTCGAACTCGCGTTTGAGTTCGAATCGGACGCCGGCGTTTCGGTGAGCTTCAGTTCTTTCTCGAGCGCGGCCTGAGCCTCCTTGCTTTGCGCCATCACGAGGCCGTAGTTGATGTCCATCGCGAGCGCCGCCTTGTTTTCGGCGTTCGTCACGTCCTTCAGTCGGTTGCGGGCTTCGATGAACGATTTCTTTGACTCCTCGTAGTTCCTCTGCGTCAGGTATGCCCTTCCCAGAACGTAAAAGTCGGAAGCGTCCTTCGGAGGCGCGGCCTCGTATTGTTTGATGACTTCAGCCGGCTTCGTGACCGCGTCGTGCCGCAGCGAATCGACCGAATTTTGAGGAATATTGTTCGTCTTTGGCGTCAGCGACGGGACTTCGGGAACCGGCGCAAAGTAATTCTGGTAAGCATAGAATCCGCCGGCACCGATTGCGACGCCGACCAGAAGCATAAGAATCGATACCAGGAACGACGATCCGCCGCCTTTCTTCTTTTCCTCAGACTCGGCGTATATCGAGAACGGCATGCCCGTGTCGGCCGCTGCCGCCTGAGCAAATTCGGGCGCCTCGTTCGCCGGGATCGAGATCATGTCATCGTTTGATTCGCTGACAGTCTCGGTTGCCTCGTATTGCTCGTAAGCGTAGATCTGCTCCGGCTCATCGAAGCCGTCATCGATCAGATATTGTTCGTCCGAGTCTTCCGCGGGCGCTTCGTCAACAGGCTGTTCCGTATCAAGTTCGAGCGTATCCGCCTCCGGCCGGGTGGCGGCGATCGTCTCTTCTTCAAAATCCGCGACCGCGACCGGACGCGTCTGTTCGGATTCGGAATCCGCCGCGACCTCGTCGGCGCGGACAATGACCGCCGTCAGATTGTCCTCGGCGCCGCGGTCATAGCAGATCGCCTTGATGCGATCGCAAATCAAATGGGGATTCGGGCTCGAAAGCAGCAGTTCGCGGATCTCGAAGTCGGTAATGTGACGCGTCACGCCGTCCGAGCAGATCAGAAACACCGTGCCGGGCTCGAACATGATCGTCTTGAGATCGACCTCGACCGTCGGTTCCGCACCGAGCGCGCGCGAGATCACGTTCCGGCTCGGATGATTCGCGGCCTGCGCGGCCGTCATCCGTCCCGCCCTGACTTCTTCTTCGACGACCGAATGATCCTGCGTTTCGCGATAAAGGCTGCCGCGGCTGTCGAGACGGTAAAGCCGTGAGTCGCCGACGTGGCCGATCGTCGCCACGCCGTCCTTGATATACAGTGCGACGATCGTCGTCGCCATCATCGAAAGCTGCTCGAGGTCGCCCGACATCTGGAAAATGGCTTCGTTCGCGCGCTCGATCGCCATCTTCATCACATCTTCCGCGTCCGAACCGGGATTCAGATTGACGAACGCCTCGCCGAGCAATTCCATTGCCATCTGCGACGCGACCTCTCCGGCCTGAGCACCGCCGACGCCGTCGGCGACGGCATACAAACCGACTTCTGGAATCTCAAGGTACGAATCCTCGTTCTGCGGACGCTTTTCACTCAGTCCGCGGTCGGTGACAGACGCCGAATTGATGTGGTAGTTGGAATCCATTGTTCTTTCTCCAGGACGAAAATCGTCTAATTGCCGCCGGGTTGAGCGGCAGTGTTCCGGTCGACCGCGTTGCGGTGCGAAAAGGCGAGCAGCATTCCGAGCATTGCAAAACTCGTGATGAGGCTGAATCCGCCGTAGCTGACAAAAGGAAGGGTGATTCCGGTCATCGGCAGCGCCCGCGTAATTCCGCCCATGTTGACCAGCGCCTGAAATCCGATGAACGCCGTCAGACCGACCGCGCAAAGCTTGCTGAACATATCGCGCGAATCAAGTGCCGTTCTCACGCCGGCGCTGACAAGTACAATCAGCGCAAAGATTACCAATAAACCGCCGAAAAGTCCAAGTTCTTCCGACAGCGCCGCGTACACGTAATCAGAGTCGGAAACGGGTATCAGTTCGACATATCCGAGGCCGAGACCGCGCCCCGTCGTGCCGCCCGAAGCGAGCCCGAACGTCGCCTGTGCCGGTTGAAATGCGAGCGCGTCGAACCAGGCGTCGACGTTTATCGATTTCAGCATGTTCTCGTCTTCGGCGAGCACTTTCGGAAGGTCCGGATTCTTTTTGACGAGATCCTCGTAATAATCGTCGTAATCCTCTTTCCACCACGAGGTGTCGGGCGACGGCGGATTGAAGCCGTCGAGCCACAGATGAAAACGCTGCTGGATGCGGTTCGGAAGGATCGTTTTGACCGGCCCGGCAAGCGTCGGGAGGAACGGGATCTTTTCCTGGGTCTTTTCGGGCAGCGCGCCGACGACAAGGACGCTGACCATCAGAACGACGCTCCCGACCAGCACGAAGCGCTGCGAGAATCGTCGGACCGCGACGAGGAACAGCGTCGCATAAACGCTGCTGAAGACCATCATCTGGCCGAAATCCTTGAGCACGAAGAACGGCACGAACGGCATCATCGCCATTACGACGAGCGGGACGACGTCTTTAGCGCGCGGTATTCCCCAGTAAGTCCGCGCCAGATTCTTGTACAAAACCGCGAGAACCGCCGCGAATCCGATCAGGAACGGGATCTTCGACGGCTCCCACGGCGTCATGTTTCCGATCGATTTCCCGGCGCGCGAGGTTACGGCGGCCAGAAGCAACGGACCGAGAGTCAGCAGTACGATCAGAAATCCGTTGTTCTGAAGGAATCCGAGAAACGTCTCGTTCCGGAACAGCAGGATCGCGCCGAGACAGCAGAAGATCGCGAACAGCGGGATTACCGTCTTTCCGGACGTCAGCGTCGCCATCAGCGAATCGCCTGCCGGTCGCGGCGTCTCCTTCGACAGATCGACCGGACCGGGATCGGTCGGCGGCAGCCCCATCATCTGTTTCTTTTCGGGACTGTAGTTTTCCTGTATGTAATGAAGCTGCGCGGTCTTGATCTTTGCGTTCCGCTCGGCGACCATCGCCCGCAGTTTCGCGCGGGTCATCTCGCGAGCCTTGTCCTTTTCGGAGAGATCCGAATTTTGTATCCGGTCGCGCTCGGCGCGCGGGATCTCGACCGCGTATTCGCCATCGTTGAAGAGCCGGTACTGGACGGTCAAACCGATCGAGAACAGCAGCACGGCCGTGGTGTAAAGAGTCCAGTTTCCTTTGAATTTGAAAACGACCGAAACGAAGATCGGCAAAAGAGCCAGAAAGAGCAGCAGGCCGAGATTTCTGTAGGCCGAATAGGACGAGGTCTCGTAGCCGCGGAGCAGCGCGCCGTAGTGGATCGAATAATGCGAGATCGCCGTCAGCACGACGATCAGCAGCAGGATCAGAACGTGGGTCGAGGCGCGGCTCTTCATTTCGCCCCCTTCTTCTTCGGCTTCGTCGTCGTCTGCGGTTTGGGCGTGTACTTGTCGCCGAGCAGGCCGAGTTCGCGCGCCTTGAGAATCATATCCGCCGCGATCGGAGCCGCGGTCGTTCCGCCGTACGCTCCGCCGCCGATGTCCTCGACGACGACGGCGATCGCGATCTGCGGGTTCTCAAGCGGCGCGATCGCCAGGAACCATCCGTCCCAGCGCGTGTAAGTGTCGGGCACATCGACCTCGACGATCTGCCCGTCGGCGTTTTTCCGACGGACCTTGTGTGTCTTTTTCGTTCCGTCCTTGTTGTAGACGATCACGCCGTCCTTGTCGGCCGTGCCGGTTTTGCCGCCGGTGATGATCCCGGTTCCGGCGAGCTTCGCCCGGACGACTCCGCCGGTTCCGCCCGCTTCTTCGGTCACCGTCGACATTATCTCGCGGATCTCGGCCGCCTGATTGGGCGTCAGGACCTGAGCATACATCTGAGGCTGGAGATCGGCCTCGATCTTCGGCTTCATCAATTTGCCTTGCAGATTCGCGGCGGCCGACGCGATGAGCGCCATCTGGAGCGGCGTCATTTGGCCGGCAAGTCCTTGCCCCATCCCCTCGACGCCGAAATCGTAAAGCGTCAGTTTGTCGCCGGTGACGATCGTCGCCTTTGCCGGCGCCAGCGAATTCGCGATCCGCTTGTTGCTCGTGTTCCAGATATCGGAATAAAAGCCCTGGATCAGCGCGTCGCGGGCGGTTTCGACGGGTTCGATCCCGACGAGCCGGGCCGTCGAAGCCATTTGGTCGCGGCCGAGATAATTCGCCATCTGCGCGAAATACTGGTTGCTCGAAACCTTGAACGCCTCGCGAATCTCGATCGGACCGCAAGCGTGGCAACTGCCGCCGGCGTCGCAGATCGGCTTCGAGCCGCGGAAGGGCGTATAGCAGTCTGGAGCCGGATTGCCCGGCAGGATCGTCCCTTCCTTTCCCGCTCGGAAAGCGGAGATCATCGTGAACGTCTTGAACGTCGATCCGGGTATGTAGAACTCGCGGGTCGCGCGATTGAGCAGCGGCTGGTCGCGTTTGTCGGATTCAAGTTTGAGGAAGCCGTCGAGCGACTCCGCGTCCGAGAGACTGTACGACGGGTTCGAGTAGATCGCGAGCACGTCGCCGGTCTGCGGATTGAGCACGACGACCGCCCCGCGCTTTCCTTCAAGCCGTTTCGCCGCGTACGTTTGAAGCTCACGGTCGATGGTGATCCGAACATCGCGGTTCTCGGGCTCGGGCTTTTTGTACTTCGTCAGGATCTCCCAACTCTCGGGCAGCGGATCGGCGTCGCGCTTGAAAAGCGTCCGTTCGAGTCCGGGCGTCCCGCGTTCGGTTCCGAGAAGATGCGCCATCTCGCGTTCGAGCGGGTAGCTGCGATCGATCGATTTGTCGCTGGCGATCTTGTAATAGGCCAGCGCGTTGTCGAGTTTTCCCGTCCGGTCGAGCATCCAGCCGCGGAGCGTCGAAGCGTTCGTTCTCCGGTTGCGGAGATCCTTGTAGCTCAGCGCCTGGAACTGCTCATTGTAGGCGTCGGCGTAGTATGTCCAGTAGATATGAAACCCGTAAACGGTGAACGCAAGGCAGATGAAGACCAGTTGCCAGACGCGAAGGCTGCGGTTCGCCAAGGTCGAGGTCAGCCGTTTCTTGACGTCC
>JAKOSS010000650.1 GCA_029777145.1 Acidobacteriota bacterium
ACATCGTCCTCAACGAAAAACGCACCTCCGCCGCGATGAGCGAGGAACGGCGCCGGTCGGCGCAGAGCGCGCTCAGGCGCGTCGAGAATGAATTTCGCGAATACTCCTCGAGACGCGAGGCGCAGATCAAGGAACTCGAGGAGACGCGCGGCAAGCAGACGACGCTGACCGATTCGATCGTTTCGATCGAGAAGACGATTGCCGAGGGCGAGTCGGCGTTGGCCGGTGAAGAGAACGAACTCACGGCCGCGAACGAGCATCTCACGAAGGCGCGCGCGGCGGCAGACTCGATGAGCACCGAACTCGCCGAGCTCAACAAAAACTCGGCCGAGGCGCGAAACGCCCGGGCCGCGCTCGAGATCCGTCATGCGGAGTCGGTCTCCGAATTGCGCCATTTGAATGAGAACTGCGCACACGAGCTGAACATTTCGCTTGCCGAACTCGTTGAATCGGAGGAGGTAGAGGCGGATTTCGAACTCGACGATGCGCGTCAGCGCGTGGCGGACCTTCGGGAACGGCTCGAAAACTTCGGCGCGATCAACATGCTCGCGCTCGAAGAACTGAGCGAGGCCGAGGAGAGATTGCTCTTCCTGACTTCGCAGCGTCAGGACATCGTCGACTCGATCAAGGCGACCGAAGAGGCGCTGCGCGAGATCAAAGAGCGGTCGCGCGATCGCTTCAAGCAGGCGTTCGAGGCGATCAATGCGAACTTCTCTGAGTTTTTCATCGAACTTTTCGGCGGCGGCCGCGGCGAGATGACGCTGCTTGAAGCCGAAGATATTCTCGAAGCCGGGATCGAAGTGGTTGCGCAGCCGCCGGGCAAGCGCTTGCAGAATATCCTGCTGCTTTCGGGCGGTGAAAAGGCAATGACAGCGATCGCGCTCGTGATGGCGATCTTCAAATATCGTCCGTCGCCGTTCTGTTTGCTCGACGAAGTCGATGCGCCGCTCGACGATGCGAACGTCGGACGGTTCGTCGACAAGATCGCGCAAATGGCTGAGAAAACTCAGTTTATCGTGATAACGCACAACAAGCGGACGATGGAAGCGGCGCGCGCCCTCTACGGCGTGACGATGCAGGAAGCGGGGGTTTCGAAAGTTGTTTCAGTCAGGTTTGAATAGGTTCAGATTCGTTGTTTCCGTCGCCGGAGTGATTCTTCTGGCGTTCTCGATCTTTGGACAAACGACAAAGAAGCCGATCCGCAAGAACACGCGGCCGACGCCGACCGTCGAGTCGACGCCTTCCGAGACGCCGACTCCCGAACCGACGAAGACCTCGGCGAAAAAGAACGAACGTCCCGGAACCCAGAATCAGACCAAAAAGGCCGACGAGCCGCTCGTTTACAACTACCATTACGAGTTTTCCGCTCCGAACTTCCTCGTCACCAAGATCGTTATCGAGCATGACGAGAACGGCAACGGAAAGTTCACGATGATGAAGCGCGATTGGTCCGATCCCGACACCGATCCGCTGAAGGTCTCGCCGGCGGCGATGGAACGCATCAAAGTGATCTACGCTGCGCTCAATTTCCTCGAATCTACCGAAAATTATCAGTACGAGAAGGATTACCGGCATCTCGGCAACCATACGTTCAGGCTGGAACGCGACGGCAAAAGGCGCGAGGTAACCTTCAATTGGACCGAGAACAAGGACGCGAAGGCATTGATGGACGAGTACCGCAAGCTCGGAAATCAGGCCGGCTGGATCTTCGACATGAACGTCGCCCGCACGAGCCAGCCGCTCGACGCTCCGAACCTCGTCGACGCGCTCGATTCGTATCTCAAGCGCAACGAGCTATCCGATCCGGTTCAGATGATCCCGTATCTGAAGGAAGTCTCGCTCGACGAGCGAATTCCTCTCATCGCCCGCAACCACGCTACACGCCTGATCGCGCAGATCGAGAAGGAAAG
>JAKOSS010000651.1 GCA_029777145.1 Acidobacteriota bacterium
AGCATGATGCGGACTCCGAAGGTGAAGAATTTCATCGTGTTCTCGATCGGGCGCAGCACGCCGGCGGCATCGTATCCGCGGAACGGAAACCCGCTCTGCATCCGTTCGTATCCGGCCATCACTTCGGCGTCCGGCCGTGAATCGACCTTCGCCTGTTCGATCTTCGCCTCCGCGAGCGACTCCAAAAGCCGCGCGCCGGCGAGATCCGGACGGTCGCGCAACGCGGCGCGGGTCACCTCGTCGGCCGCGCCGGGATCGTCGAGAAGATTGTCGAAATCGCCCCGGAGTTTGAGCGGCTCCGCCGGATCGATGCCGGCGAGGTTCCGGAGTTCGAGAAGCGCGATCTCGGCCTTGCCCTTCTCCATTTCGAATGCCGCCCGCAGTCGGTTCAGTTCGACGACCTCGAGATTTTCCTCGAGCGGCGCGCGCCGGCCTTCGCGGACCGTCGCCGCGACGAGCATCCAGTTGTCGGTCGCCGCGTCGAGCATTTCCGCGGTGAATTTGAGCTTCATGACGGTCGCGAGCGCCGATCCGAACTTTTCGCGGACTTCGGCGGCGAGGAGTCGTTCTTTTTCCGCGACCGCCGCGCGTCTGATCTCGGATTCCCGCAGCGCGACGCGAATGCGCGCTCCGCGCCGACCGAACAACTCGAGCGGCAGCGAGCCCTCGACCATCGTCCGCCGGTCCATGCCGCCGATCTCCTCCGCACCGCCGACGGTGACGCCCGGATTCGGCCGAAGTCCGGCCTGTTTGATCATCGCGTCTGCCGCGTCCGCTTCCTTTCGCAGCGCCGCAAGATCGCCATTGCCCCCGAGCGCGAGTTCGACAAGTTTGTCGGCCGTCGTTCCGTCAGACTGGTCCAAAAAACGTGCCGTTTCCGCGACCGCGTCGGGTTTTGCCGGCGGACGGTAATCGACGGACTGCTGCGCCGCGGCGGCGATCGCGAGGACCGCGCCGATCATGACGGCCGAAATCAGTTTTTCGATGATCCGTTTCATTCCGACTTACGCAACTCCCGCAAACGCAGCAAATAGAAGATCACCGGCGTGACGATCAGAACATGCAGCAGGCTCGAGACCATCCCGCCAAGCACCGGCGCGGCTAGCGGTTTCATGACCTCCGAACCGGCGCTCGAACTCCACATGATCGGCAGCAGTCCGGCGACGACCGTCGAGACCGTCATGACCTTTGGCCGCAGTCTCAGCAACGCGCCCTCGATGACCGCTTCGAGCAGTCCCTTTTGATCGAGGCTTCCGTGATCCCGAATGCGCTTCGCGACGGCCTCTTCGAGATAGATCACCATCACGACACCCGTCTGGACCGCCGTCCCGAAGAGCGCGATGAATCCGACCCAAACGGCAACCGAGAAGTTGTATCCGAGCGCCCACACGATGTAGATCCCGCCCGACAAGGCGAACGGCACTGCGAGCAGGACGTGGGCGGCTTCGAGCGCAGATCTGTACGTGAAATAAAGCAGTCCGAAGATGACGATCAAAACGACTGGCACGACGACCAACAATCGGGCACGTGCCCGCTGCTGGTTTTCGTACTGCCCGCTCCACGCTACGTAATATCCGGCCGGAAGGCTGATCTGCGACCCGATCGCCTGTTTCGCCTCCTCGACGAACGATCCGACATCCCGGCCGCGGACGTTCAGCAAAACCGTTCCGCGCAGCAATCCGTTCTCGCTCGAGATCATCGACGGGCCATCGACCGTGCGGATCGTCGCCAGCTGGCCGAGCGGAACGGCCGCGCCGGTCGACGATATGACCGGGATCCGGGCGATCGCTTCGGGCGAACCGCGGAACTCGGGCGCGTAGCGGACGCGGATCGGGAATCGCTGCCGGCCCTCGATCGTGACCGACAGATTCGTTTCTCCGATGCCCTTTTCGATGATGCCCTGAAGCGTGGCGACGTCGACGCCGTACCGTGCAGCCGCCTGTCGGTCGATATCGATGTCGAGATACGGCGCGCCGCTGATCTGCTCCGGGTAAACATCGGCCGCACCCGGGACGTTGCGCACGACCTCGGCGATCCGTTTCGACGTTTCCTCGAGTGTCTTCAGATCGTTCCCGAAGACCTTGATGCCAACCTCGGATCGGATCCCGGTCGCGAGCATCTCGATACGGTTGATGATCGGCTGCGTCCAGATGTTCGTCACGCCCGGCATCCGCAGGGCCGTGTCCATCTCGCCGACGAGCCTTTCGCGCGTCATCCCGTCGCGCCATTCGGATTCGGGCTTGAGGTGGATGATCGTTTCGTTCATGTTGATCGGCGACGGATCGGTCGACGTTTCAGCGCGGCCGGCCTTACCGACGCTCCACGCGACTTCCGGGAACGATTTTATGATCTTGTCCTGCAGCGAAAGGATCCGCGTCGCCTCGTCGAGCGAGATCGCCGGATCCGTTACCGGCATGTACATCAGGTCGCCCTCATTGAGCGGCGGCATGAACTCCGTTCCGATCCCGCGCGCCAAAAAAACCGCGAGCAGGAAGATGACGAGCGCGCAACAGATGGTTGCGACGCGATGTTTCAACGCGAGCATAAGCGCCGGCCGGTAAAGGCCGGTAAGAAAACGCATCACCGGGTTCGCGCCCTCGGCGTGGATCTTGCCGCCGAGCAGCATCGTGCACAAGACGGGGACGAGCGTGACGGCGATGATCGTCGCCGCGACCATCGCAAACGTCTTCGTGAACGCGAGCGGATGAAACAGCTTTCCTTCCTGACCGATGAGCGCGAACACCGGAACGAACGCGAGGATGATGATCGCCATCGAGAAGAAGACCGGGCGCCCGACGACCCGCGTCGAATCGAGAATGCTCGCCCGCACTTTCGCGCGGTCCTTCGGGTTAATGCCGTTGACCTCGATCGATCTGAACGCATTCTCCGTGACGACGATCCCGGCATCGACGAGGACGCCGATCGCGATCGCGATGCCCGCGAGCGACATCAGGTTCGAGCTGATGCCGGCGAAATGCATGAAAAGAAAAGAGATAAGAACCGCCAGCGGTAGCGGGATCGTGACGATCAGGATCGAACGGAAGTGCGCGAGGAAAATAATATGGGCGAGCGTTACGAGGATCAGTTCCTCGATCAGCGCGCGTTCGAGCGTTCCCGTCGCGCGATCGATCAGCTGCGTCCGGTCGTAGAACGGAACGATCGTCACGCCGGCCGGCAATCCGGGCTTGAGTTCATCGAGCTTTGCCTTGACGCCGTCGATGACCTCGAGCGCGTTCGCGCCATAACGCGCGATGACCACGCCGCCGACCGCTTCCTTTCCGTTCTTGTCGAGCGAACCCGTGCGGAAGGCGTTTCCGATCTTCACGTCGGCGACGTTCTTGACGTAGACGGGCGTCCCGTTGCTCGAGCCGATGACGATGTTCTCGACGTCCGCGACCGACTCAACCAGACCGATCCCGCGAACGACCGCCCATTCGCCCGACTGTTCGACGACGTTCCCGCCGACGTTGTTGTTCGAGCGTTCTACAGCCTCAACGACCGCCGACATCGGAAGTGAATAACCGCGCAAACGGTTGGGATCGACGTCGATCTGGTATTGCTGGACAAAGCCTCCAACGGATGCGACCTCCGCGACGCCCGGAACGGAATTCAGTTGGTATCTGACGTACCAGTCCTGGATCGAACGGAGGTCGCGAAGGTTCATCGAATCCGATTCGACGGTGTACCAAAAGACCTGTCCGACGCCCGACGCATCCGGTCCGAGCGTCGGCGTTACTCCCGCCGGAAGCTGCGTCTGAACGAGATTCAGCCGTTCGAGAATTCGCGTCCGCGCCCAGTAAAGATCGATGTTGTCCTCGAAGATCACATTGACCATCGAGAAACTGAAGGCGGAACTCGCGCGGACCGTACGGACGCCGGGAAGCCCCTGCAAGTTCGTGACCAGAGGATACGTGACCTGGTCTTCGACCTCCTGCGGGGAGCGGCCGGCCCAGTCGGTGAAAATGATTATCTGGTTGTCCGAAAGGTCGGGGATGGCGTCGATCGGCGTGCGCAGCAATGCCCAGTATCCGGCCGCCGCCAGCCCGATGTAGACCAGGACGACGACGACGCGATTGCGCATTGACCATTCGATGAGCCAGTTAATCATGCGATTTTCGATTTTTGATTTTGGATTTTGGATTTGGACGTTCGGAGAACAACGTGCAGTTCTCTAAAGAATCCAAAATCAAAAATCCAAAATCTAAAATCATTCGACTATCACTTTCCCCTTCATCATTTCCAGTCCGCAGTTGAACTGCAGATCGCCGGATTCATTCGGCGTGAGTTCGACCAGCACCGGCTGGCCGACCGGGAGTTCCTTCTTGATCCCGAGGTTCGGGAAGACAAGTTCGTCGCCGCAGTTCTGATCGTCGACGCGCGTGAATTCCAATTTCACGGCTTCACCCTTCTTGACCTTTACCGATTTCGGCGAATACGACGTCGAGACCTTGATCTTCACCGTCTCGCCGGCCTTCGCGATGTAAACATCCTGATCCGCCGATGAATCGGTGGATTTCGTTCCCGAGCATCCGGCGATCAGGACCGCCGATGCGACAAGTGCTAACGCTATGTATTTCATTTTTTCTCCGAGTTGAACTATTGCGCGACGATAGG
>JAKOSS010000652.1 GCA_029777145.1 Acidobacteriota bacterium
GATGATCGCCGCGGTCGTTGGGCGCGAGGGCGCCGTGACATCGGCAAGAGGGAATTGAGGCAAATGAAACGCGTGGGAATGCGGATCTCGAGATATCTCCTGACGAACGTCGGGCCGTACTTCGTGTTCTCGTGTCTTCTGCTCAGCGTGATCCTTTTCGTCCAGCAGGCGAGCCGCTACGCCGACATCTTTTTCAGCGTCAATATCCCGAAAAGCCTGATCTTCCAACTGTCGTTCGCGCTTTTGCCGAGCGTCATCGCGTTCACTTGCCCGATGGCGATTCTTGTCGGAGTCGTCATCGGCCTTTCGAAGATGCAGGGTGACAGCGAACTGACGGTGATCCGTGCGGCCGGCGTTGGTAACCTGCAGATCACGCTGCCGATCGCGGCGCTTGGGGTCGTTCTCTCTTTGTTCGCCTTCTGGATCAACGTCAAGGGCGTCCCGTTCGCGTCATCGGTGGTCAGGAACGTTGCGCTCCGGACGGCGCTGATCAAACTTGAATCACCTGTCGAACCGGGCGTCTTCAATACCGAGATCAACGGGTATACGGTTCTTGTCCGCGAGGGCGACCTCGAGGGCGGACAGTGGCGCAACATCTTCATCCGGAACGACGATCCCGCTAATTCGCGAACGCGTCTGATAACGGCACAGAGTGGACGGATCGACTCGACGGTCACCGGCGATGGCGAGAGCGCCGAGCTTGTTCTCGACGACGCCTCGGTCGTCACGCTCCCGACCTCCGCGGGCGTCGGCGGGAAGGTCACGTCGGAAAATCTCGGATCGTTGCGCGTCGCGATCAAGACCAGGCGCGACGATATCGTCAAGAAGCTCACCCAGTCGAAAGAGACCCCTGAAGAACTGGGACTGAATGAACTCGCGCGGATCGCCGCGACGGCCGAAGGCGTGGAACGGCTCGACGCGCAGATCCAATGGCAGCGGCGGATACTGCTGTCGATCTCGCCGCTGATCTTTGCGTTTCTCGGCACCGGTTTGGTTCTGAAGTTCAACCGCGGAGGGCGCGGATTCGGTATCGTGCTCGCACTCGGATGCCTCATCGCCTATTACCTGACGACGCTACTCGGTGAACAACTGACACGGACGGGAGTGATCGGCAGCACGGTCGCCGGATTCCTGCCCGTTTTCCTCAGCGCCGCCGCGATCTTCTGGCTCTATTGGTCATCGCGGATGATGCGGACCGGGCTCGTTGACGCGATCGGGCGAAGATTGCTCGGGCTATTCAGGTCCGATGACCGTCGAATGTCGGCCGAAAACCTCTATCTCGACCTCACGACGGGAATCCGTGATTTTGACATTGTGGCGAATCTCACCAGATTTTTCGCGCTCACGACGGCGTTCCTTTCAGTCATCTATTTGATCTTCACGGCGTTTGAACTGTGGAAATTCGCCGGCACGATCCCGAACGGGGTCTGGCTTTTGCTGAAGTATCTCTTCTTCCTTATCCCGTTTCTTTACTTGCAGTTGGCGCCGTCGGCGCTAATGATCGCGACGCTCGCGACGTTCGTCATTAAGTCGCGCAACAACGAGATCGTCACCTGGGCCGCGGCCGGCCAGAGCATCTATCGCCTACTGTTGCCGTGCCTCGTTTTCATGATCGCGGCCGGCGTTTTCAACTGGGCAGTGCAGGAGACGATCGCGCCGGCGACGAACCGCATTCAGGATTCGCTCCGCGCGCAGATCCGCAGCCGCGGTGTCCTGTCGACGCGTGAAGGAAAGGCCTGGGTCGCGGACGGTTCGCGGATCTACTGGTTCGACACCGGCAGCGGAACGAAGGTCACGAACCTCACGGTCTTCGAATTCGAGCCCGGCGGACATCGCATCGCAGCCGTTCTGCGCGGCGCCGAGGCGAACTGGACAGACGGTGCGATCGAGATCTCGGACGGTCGCCGGATCAGCATCAACGCGACCGGCGCCACTGAACTTCCGTTGCCGTCGCTCCGCGTCGAAGCTGCCGACAATCCGTTCGTCAATGTCGCTGCCAAACCGAGCCATATGACATCGCGCGAGACCGCCCGCAGGCTTTCGATGGCGCAGGGAGAATCCGAGATCCGTGCACTCGGCGTCGCGCTTCAGAAGAAATACTCGACGCCGCTCATTCCGTTCCTTATCACGCTGTTCACGGCGCCGTTCGCGCTCTCGCTCAGCCGCCGCGGCAAGGTTTACACGGTCGGCATCGCGGTCGCGCTCTGGCTCGCGTTCATGGCCGTCTCAAGCGGCTTCGAACAGGCCGCGCTCGGCGGCACGCTCCCGCCGGTCGTCGCTGTCTGGGTGCCGCTCCTGATCTTCTCGTCGGTCGGGCTGTATTTGATCTCGCGAATTCGGACGTAGGTCCAACTCAGAACTGCGAGCGCATGATCGCTGCAGAGTCGGGCAAGCGGCGCAGCGGCGTGATAGCTGTGGAGGAATTATGAAAGGCTCACTTTTCATCGCCATTTCGATTGTTTCCGTCGCATTATCGGTGCAGGTTTTCAGCTGCCGGAATCGTGCGGTACCCGCCGCCGATCCCGTAATCGTACAAGACACACCGGACCATGATGGGCTGATCCGAACCGACAAGTCGAATCTTGAACATTATCGCGAGGTCTGGCTTTCAAAAAAGAAGCCCAATTACGAATATGTTCTCGCTACGGAAACGGTTGGCTTCAGTCCTATTCCAACCGTTCGAATTACGGTGAAAAACAACGAGGTCGCTTTGCTCCGACCGATTTATGATCCAAAGTCTCCGGCACCGGACCTTTACAGATCGGTCAACACCATCGACCGGATTTACGAACTACTTTCGAAAGCAACCGAGACGAATGAAGTGAAATGCAAGTTTAATGAGGAGTATGGCTATCCTCAAGCTTTTGCGATCATCGAAAAGGGAGTTGAGCATGGGCGCTATAAGGCGACCATCGATGATTTCCGGTTTATTGAATGATTTCGTAGCGCGGCGTGCGAGTTCCATAGTGCCATCGCTGACGCGACTCCGGAATCTGTTGGGCAATGTTCCGTGGGCTCACGCCCACGGCTAAAGGATGCCGTCGCTGACGCGAC
>JAKOSS010000653.1 GCA_029777145.1 Acidobacteriota bacterium
CTGATCGCGCTCGGCTACGTCGTCAATCTCTACCAGCGCGGGACGGCGAGCCTCAAACGCTTCAATTCGATCCTCGAAACGGTCCCGACGATCCGCGATTCCGACGCCGCGCGCGAGCTGCCGCCGATCAAGGGCAAGATCGAATTTCGCGATCTGACTTTCGCATACAACGGCAAGCCGGTTTTGAAGGACATCGATCTGACGATCGACGAGGGCAAGACGGTGGCGTTTGTCGGACGCACCGGAAGCGGAAAATCGACGCTCGTCAGCCTCGTTCCGCGATTGATGGAAGCGCCCGAAGGTTCGATCCTGATCGACGGCCGGCCGATCGGCGAATACAAACTCGATCAGTTGCGCCGCGCGATCGGCTTCGTCCCGCAGGAAACGTTCCTTTTTTCGGACACGATCGCCGAGAACATCGCGTTCGGGATCGACGACGGACAGAAACAGATCGCGGACGGAAAGCCGACGATCTCGGTCGAAAAGGCGGCGTCGGTCGCCGGGCTCGCGGAAGACATCAAGGGATTTCCGTATCAGTACGAACAGCGCGTCGGCGAACGCGGGATCACGCTTTCCGGCGGCCAGAAACAACGGACGGCGATCGCGCGCGCCGTCATGCGCGATCCGCGGATCCTGATCCTCGACGATTCGCTTTCGGCAGTCGATACCTACACGGAAGAGACGATCCTGCACAATCTCCGCGACGTCCGTTCGGGTCGTACGACGCTTGTCGTTTCGCACCGCATCTCGACCATCCGCGACGCCGATCTGATCTGCGTCCTCGACGACGGCCGGATCGCCGAACGCGGAACGCACGATGAGCTGATCGCCCTCGGCGGCGAATACGCCGATCTATACGAGCGGCAGCTGCTCGAAGAAGAACTCGAAGCAACAGAATGAGCCAATTTGCGATTTTCGATTTTCGATTTGCGATTGCGACTGGAGCGCAAGCGTCCATCGCATTTCTGATTTGGGAATTCGGATTTGCGATTGCGACTGGAGCGCGAGCGCCCATCGCATTTCCGATTTGGGAATGCGGATTTGCGATTTGAATGTTGAATTTTGAATTTTGAATTTAAGAGATGAAAACCATCGAAGACCTTTTCCGGACAATCTCGATCGTGTGGGCGGTGCTGCTGCTCTCGCAGTTCATGTTCCTTTTCGTCCTGACGCAGGCCGCGCCGGAAGCGCTGAAGTTTGATCCGGCCACGCCGGTTCTCGGCGAGAACGCCGTCTTCATCATCGCGTTCGCGTTTCTCGCGATCATCAATCTCGCCCTCTCGCACGTCATCAAGCGGCGCGCGTTCGAACAGGCGATCATCGACAAACGTCCGCAACTGGTTCAAACCGGGATCATCATCGGCTGCGCGTTCTGCGAGGCGATCTCGATCTTCGGCATGGTCCTCGCGATCCTTTTCAACTACCAGTACTTCTTCGTTTGGTTCATCGTCGGCATCGGCGGGATCGTTTCGCACATCCCGCGACGCAAGGACCTCTACGCCGCGGGCGGAAAATAGCCTGTGGTCAAAATGAATCCCAAATCCGCGATTTAACCCTGTCAGACTTCGTTCGGGAACTTTGTCGGCCCGGCGGAGTCAAAGTAATCAAATCACGAATCGAAAGGGAGACTCCTCGCAATCTCCCTTCCCGCTTTGGAGGAGATTATGTTCAGACTTGCAATGATCTT
The DNA here is from genome assembly GCA_029777145.1 of Acidobacteriota bacterium. Next base: position 1,688 of record JAKOSS010000653.1, read on the forward strand.
GGCGCTCACGATCGCTTCCGCTTCAACGGTTTTCGGACAACAGACTCCGCAAGGTTCGCTTGAAGCGCGGACCGGATCGGGCAAAGAGATCGGATCCTGCCCGTTGAAAAGGACGAATGTCCGGGCCGAGATCAGCGGATTTTTCGCACGAGTGAACGTCGAGCAGGAGTTTGAGAACAATTTCGACAAGACGATCGAGGCGGTTTACTTGTTTCCGCTCTCGTCGAACGGCGCCGTGGATTCGATGAAGATGACGATCGGTGCGAGCACGATCCGCGGGAAGATGATGACCCGCGACGAGGCTCAAAAGCAGTACAAGGCCGCCGCTAACGCGGGAAAGACCGCGAGCCTTCTCGATCAGGAACGTCCAAACGTCTTCACGCAGTCCGTCGCGAACATTCAGCCCGGCGACAAGATCCTCGTCGAGATCAGCTACGTCGAAACGCTGAAATTTGACGACGGCGC
>JAKOSS010000654.1 GCA_029777145.1 Acidobacteriota bacterium
AAGGACGCCGAAGAGCGTTATTCCGATCAGGTATCCGAAAATGATGATCAGATCAAGGGTTTGCATTGTCGTATAAGATTACCCGAAAGAATTTCGAAAAGCGATTAGGAATTTTTATCCTTTCGGGCCGATTTGGTCAAACGAAGAAAGAATTGCGGTGGCTCGGCGATTGAACGTTCATTACAGCATTCGACGCTCTAGGCGAGGCTGTCATGCAAACGAGCAGTTTGTTTCAAAATCTCCGCGTCTCCGAGTCTCTGCGGCTGAATCGTCCTCGGGGACAGCATCAATCTTGGATTTTGATTCTCGATCATTGAGCAAATGCCCGAACTTTTCTCGTCAACTTCTCAAATTAGGACGGAAAAGGAGCAATCAAAAAAGTGAGTTGGGACGAAGATAAAGGAACCGCGAGAATCTTATCGGACAGTAAAGGAAAATCGCATTATGTGATTTTTCAGGAATTGGGAAAATCGTGCGGGCCGGCCTCGGTCGCCATGGCCGAGAGCCAATACAAATTGCAATGCATGGTCGATCCAGAAAAACGCGCCCGCGAGCTTTCGCAGAAATACCCGAAAAAATGGACCGCTGAGATTGGCGCTTATCCGAGTAATCTGTCGTATGTTCTGAATGCCGAGGGCGTAAAAGCCTATGGCGCAATCTGTGCTCCGGCCAATAAACTCTGGGATTATTTTTCGTTTTACGTCGGCGAAAGAACCCCGATGATCTGTCAAATTTCATGGACCGGCACCGGAGCGCATTTCGTGGTTTGCCGGAAAGTTTATGCGGACGGAACGATTGTTTTTCTCGATCCGTGGTACGGCCTCGTCGAGGTAAAATACAAAGATCTGCCGAAATATAATCCGACCGGAGCGACCGGAACGATCAACGGATGGATTAACGTAACTTATCGGTAAACGGCAATTTGCCGCAAACTCCCCAGACTCAGTTGACGGCAAAACTTATGTTGACGACAGCCGTGACGTCCTTGTCGATCGTGCTCGTGTCATAAATTCCGTAATCCGAAACTTCGGTCGAGTCGGCGGCCGTTATCTGCATAACGCCCATTTTTGCGTTCTTCACGGCGCCGATCGAATCTCCGGTACTTGACGCGATCTTCACTGCGCGGGCCTTCGCATCGCTCGCGGCCTCGCCGAGCATTTCGACCTTCAGGTCTCCGATCGCGGTGAAATAGAACTTCGGCGCCGATGATTCGACCATCACGCCCTGATTGATCAGTTCCGTCGCTTCGCGCGCGATCGTCGCCACCTTATCGACCTCGTTCGATCGAACTTCGACGCTTTGTCTGAGAACGTAACCGGTGATCTCGCCGGTCTCATTGCCGTTTTGATCCGTGCGCTTGAGCGGCGTCGTCGAGATCGCCGAGATCGTGATCTGGCTTTCAGCGACGCCTTTCGAGATCAGATATTGCTTGACCTTCGGGACGTCGCCGGAAATCCGCGTGTATGCTTCCGAGATCTGCGGCGCCTGGTACGAAAGATCGGCGGACCAGACGACGAGGTCCGATTTGATTCGCTTCTTCGCTGATCCGGTGACCGTCACCGACTCGTCGCCGCGTCGCGACTTGGCGAAGAACCACCCGAAAATGAATGAAGAGAGGACGAGTCCGACGGCGATCACGAACGCCGCATTGACCCAATTGTTGCTTCTTTCGGTGAACATTTGCTTGCACCTCGCGTGTTCGGGCTATGCCCGGATTGCCATACATAAGTGCAAACCGCATTCCACTCAGGCAGGCGGCAAATGGTCGATGTTTCGGTTGTCGTCCGTGGAAAATTTACCGAAATACGGACAAGAGGCGGGGAAATTGAACCGATTCTCAAAGGAGCATTGCGACCGCATTTTCGATGACGAAACCGGAATCGGCAAGCGCCGCCACGCTCTCTTCGCGTGATCTTCCGGTTCGATGCATGACGATCGCGACGCGGAGATCGTCGTCGGCTCTTGAAAGAAGGTCGGCGGCGGAGGTTTCGTCGAGTCCGGTCTCGGCGATCAGTATGCGCAGCGAGCGTTCCTTGAGCTTGATGTTCGACGATTTGACGTTCGTCATCCGGTTTCCCCTGGCGTAACCGAGACGGATCATCGCGGTCGTCGAGATCATGTTGAGGATCATCTTCTGCGCGGTTCCCGACTTCATCCGTGTCGAACCGGTGATCGCTTCAGGGCCGACGACGGCGACGAGCGGCGATTCGGCCGCCCGCGTGATCGGTGAATCGGGAACGCAGGTGATGCAGGCCGTAAAGCAACCGAGTGCGCGGGCGTATTCGAGCGCGCCGATCGTGTACGGAGTCCGTCCCGACGCGGCGATCCCGACGAGCGCGTCAACCGGCTTCAGACCACGGTTTTCAAGATCAGCGCGCCCGGCTTCACGATTGTCCTCGCTGGCTTCGGTCGCCTTGTAGAGCGCCTCATAACCGCCGGCGATCACGCCCTGCACGAGATCGTACGAAACGCCGTACGTCGGCGGAATCTCACTCGCGTCGAGGACCCCAAGTCGGCCGCTGGTTCCGGTACCGACGTAAAACAGCCGCCCGCCGTTCTTCATTCTTTCGACTATCTGATCGATCGCCGCGGCGATCTCGGGCAGGATCTTCTCGACCGCGAGCGCGACGAGTTTGTCCTCGGCGTTGATCAGGCGAAGCGCCTCAAGAGTCGAGACTTCATCGATGTCCTTCGTGTTCGGATTTTCCTGTTCGGTAACGGGTAGCATGTTCGTCGGTGGTCAGTGGTCAGTGGTCGGTGGTCAGTGGTCGGTGGTCAAGAGTTGTTCAAAAAACGATCAACGGGTGACCGGCAACTGACCGATCGCGATCGATTCAAAACAGCCGCCCGCCGTTCTTCATTCTTTCGACTATCTGATCGATCGCCGCGGCGATCTCGGGCAGGATCTTCTCGACCGCGAGCGCGACGAGTTTGTCCTCGGCGTTGATC
>JAKOSS010000655.1 GCA_029777145.1 Acidobacteriota bacterium
GCCGCTCAGAAGGACGGCCGAGAACCGTTCGAATTTGACTCTGAGGCGGTATGCCGGAACTAGCAGTCCGATGCCGATCAAGTACCCGAAGACGATCCGCATGACCGGCGTGATCCATCCCTGATCGATCGCATATTTTGCGCCGATGGCGACTCCGATGACGGTAATCGCGACGCCGATCTTGGCGATCAGATTCTCGCCGATGAACTTTTCGAGGTCCGAGCCCGATTTTTCCGCGACGATCGTCGGCTCGTACGACGGTTCGGCTGCTTCGGCGGGTTGCGCGACAGCTGCCTCGGGGGCGACGATCTCGATGGTCGGAGGAGGCGTCCACCCAGCCGTTGGTTCGACTACCGGCGCCGACAATACGGGTTCCGAGCGTGCCAAGTGCTCGATCTCGCGTCGGACATCGTCCAGATGCCGTTCGATCCGTTGCTGAATTTGGGATAATTCTTCGACCCGTTTGCGAAGTTCGGCGAGTCTTTGGTCGGTATCGGACATCCTTCCACCTCCGGCGGAGATTGACTAAGTGCTTACAATCGTTAACTTTATACCCGAAAGCGCGCGCCGTAAAGCAACCCGTGCCCGCGTTGGTCAAACAGCGGAGAATGTAGTCGGCTACGTTTACGCGGCGAGGCATCGGCGTCCGTTCCGACGGGCCGCGTCGACAAACCGGATACTTCGCCGAAAACCTACGGTCACAAATAGGGCACGAAACTTGCACGGATTATACAGCCGAAGCGGTTGGCCGGCGAAACAATGGACTCAACGAACTTCAAGAACCAGCAATCGACGCTCGTATTGATAAACATTGCGGTGCTCGCGGCGCTGTTTTTCGTGCACATCGCGTTTCTCTTCCAGATCGGGACGCCGTCGCGCGCGCTTCTCGTGACCTTGGCGACGCGATTCGTTCTGCTGATCGGCGAGCTTTACTGGCTGCAATCGGTCGACGACTTGATCACCCAGCGCGCGATCGGCTTGTACACGCATGTTTCGATCTGGCTGAACATATTGTTCGCGTTTGCCGCGGCGGTGTTCGGCGGAACGGCCGACAGCCATTATTCGGTGCTGATGATCATCCCGATCGTTCAGGCCGCATATAATTTCAGCTTCCCGAAAACGCTCGCGATCGTCTCGACGGCGTCGATGCTGACGGTCCTCGAGGTCTGGATCTTTTACCAGCGCAAGCCGCCGGTTGATTTCGGCGAATTCTTCGAGGCCGCGACCGTGACGCTGATCTTCTTCGTCATCGGGATCGTCGTTTGGCTGCTTGTCGGAAATCTACGGCAGCGCCAGAATGAGATCCGGCAAAGTCTCGAGACGCTCGAAAGGACGCAGATGAAGCTTGTCGGTGAGGAAAAACTCGCGGCCGTCGGACGCCTTTCCGGCGCGATCGCCCACGAGATCCGGAATCCCGTCGCGCTTATCGCCAGCAGCCTCGCGATGGCGCTCAAACAGCCCGAGGACTCGCCGGTGCGGCGCGAAATGTTCGAGATCCTGACGAGCGAGTCGCGACGGCTGGAGACGCTGACGGGCGAGTTCCTGACGTTCGCCCGAACCCGGCCGCCGATTCCGGTACGACGCGCGCCGTCGGAGGCGATCGAACACGTCGCCGCTCTGACACGGGCGCATGCGGCCGAACGCGGGATCGACGTCATCGCCGTTCCGAACTCCGACGAACCGATCGATTTCGACCCGGATCAGATCGGTCGGGCACTGCTCAATCTTGTGATGAACTCGATCGATGCGTCGAACTCCGGCGACGAGGTCACGGTCGGATTCAGGACGCCGGCAACGTTCTTTGTCCGAAACGACGGCCCGGCGATCGCTCCGGAAATTGCGGAGAAACTGTTCGAACCGTTCTTTACGACGAAATCCGCCGGCACCGGGCTCGGGCTCGCGATCGTCCGCAGCATCGCCCGCGCCCACGGCGGCGACGCGATCCTCGCCGAAAACACCGACGGAAACGTGAGGTTTGAGATCGATTTGGAGGCAAATGGCAAAGATCCTGATCGTTGATGACGAAGCGAGCATGCGGCGGGTGCTTTCGCTGATCCTGCTTGAGGACGGATACGACGTGGTCGAGGCGGAAGGTGCGTCGGCCGCGAAGGCGAAGTTCGTCGAAGGCGCGCCGGACCTTGTCATCACCGACAAAAAACTCGTCGATGGAGACGGTTTCGACGTCCTCGAATATGTTCGCGAGACCGATCCTTCGGTGCCCGTTGTGATGCTCACCGCGTTCGGTACGATCGAACTCGCCGTCGAATCGATGCAGCGCGGTGCGTTCGATTTCATTTCAAAGCCGTTCGTTGCCGAGGTCGTCAAGGCCGTGGCGCGGAGGGCGACCGAGCGGTCGCGACTCGAGCACGAGAACGAAATTCTGCGCGCCGAAGCGCGTCGGATGAACTTTACCGATGAGATCCTCGGAACAAGTCCCGGAATCGAGGATCTGAAGGCGCAGATTGCCCGTGTCGCGCCGACCAACGCGACGGTTCTGATCACCGGTGAGACCGGGACCGGAAAGGAGTTGGTCGCGCGTGCGATCCACCGCGGAAGCCTGAGAAGGAACGAGAATTTCCTCGCTCTGAACTGCGCGGCGTTTCCTGAGAACCTTCTTGAATCCGAGCTTTTCGGGCATGAAAAAGGCGCGTTCACGGGCGCCGACCGCGCCAAGCCGGGACTTTTCGAAGCGGCGCATCGCGGAACGCTCTTTCTGGACGAGGCGGGTGAGATGTCGCTCGCGCTGCAGGCGCGGCTGCTGCGTGTCCTGACCGACGGGCAACTGATCAGGGTGGGCGCAACGGCTCCGAGATCCGTCGATGTCAGGATCATCGTCGCCACGCATCGTGACCTCAAGGACCGCGTGAGAACCGGCGAATTTCGCGAAGACCTCTATTATCGGGTCGCGGTGGTTCCGCTGATCGTTCCGCCGCTCAGGGAGCGCCGCGAGGACATTGCCCTGATCGCGGCTTCGCTGTTGAATCGGGTCGCGAGCGATCTCAAACTGCCTGAGCGGCCGCTGACGCCGGCAGCGCTCGGCAAACTCGAGTCTTACGATTTCCCCGGCAACGTCCGTGAACTGAGAAATCTCATTGAACGCGCGATCATTCTCGCTGCCGGCGAGGATCTCGACGCCGATGATTTCCCGATCGATCTTCCGGCCGGGAGGATCGCCGCGGACGCAAATTCGAGTCTTCCGCAGGCGATGGTCGCGTTTGAACGCCGGCTCATCGTCGACGCCCTTGCCCGGTCAAAAGGAGTCCAGGCCGAGGCGGCGAGGCAATTGGGAGTGTCGCGCAGCGACCTTTCCTACAAGATCAAGAAGCACCGACTCTGATGTCAAAATTCTTGAACGCCGCGTCCAAGAATTCGAACAAACTCTCCCGATCTCAAATCCCGAAACCCAGCAAATACGCGACCTTTGTCACGGCACGCCGATTGAAACGGTGGTTGCCGAGGACTGTAATTTCTTTTTTTGAGGAGTAATCAAGTTATGCACAAGCTAGTAACTGTTTCCGCGATTTTCGCGATCGCTCTTTTGATCGCTGCCTGCGGGAGCGCGCCGACGGCAAACACCGGCGCTTATCAGTCGCCGGTTCCGAACGAGGACGCAAAGACGCTTGCGAATCTTCAGGAAGCGTACAACGGCGAATCGAACGCCAATGCGAAATATCTCGAATACGCCAAAAAGGCCGAATCCGAGGGGTACGGCAAGGTCGCGAGCCTTTTCCGGGCAGCGGCCAAGGCCGAAGGAATTCACATGAACAATCACGCCGACGTCATCAAGAAGATGGGCGGCACGCCGAAGAATGAGATCAAACTCCCGGAGATCAAATCGACCGAAGAGAATCTCAAAACGGCGATCGACGGCGAGACGTACGAACGCGACACGATGTACACGGACTTCATGATCGAGGCGCGTCGCGTCGGTAACAAGGAAGCGCTCAGGACGTTCAATTTTGCGAAGATCGCCGAGGGCGAACACGCGAGATTGTTCACCGCGGCCTTGAACGAACTGGACAAGTGGAAGGGCGACAAAAAGGATTTCTACGTGTGCCCGGTCTGCGGCTATACGACGGACAACGCGGATCTCCCGAAATGCCCGGTCGATTTCACGCCGAAAGAAAAATTCGAAAAGGTCAATTGAATTCCCCCGGGTCCAAGTTACGGGGGGACGCCTTGGCGTCGGCAATCGGGGGATGACCGGCGCCAGGGTGCAGATCCAAGGAGCGAATATGTTACCGACAATACCTAATTGGGATGCGCTGCATCCGCTGATCGTCCATTTTCCGATCGCCTTGCTGCTGGTCGCGCCGATCTTGATCGTCCTTGGGTTGATCTTTTTCGGTCAGAACAAGGCGTTCATGATCTCGGCGTTCGTCGTGATGCTGCTCGGAACCGTCGCGGCGGTGGTCGCCGTCGCAACCGGCAATGCGGCAGGCGAACTCGCCGAACGCGTCGCGAAC
>JAKOSS010000656.1 GCA_029777145.1 Acidobacteriota bacterium
CGCGCTGACGCGCCGTGCGACGCTCCGCGAACTGATCGCCTTTGCCGGCGGTCCGACGAAAGAAGCGAGCGGGATCGTTCAGGTGACGCGGACTCAACCGCTGTTGTGCTCGGAAGACTCCGAAGAAGACTGGAAGGCGCTCGCCGACAAGGGAGTCGGATTCCCGTCGAGGCTTTACAGCATGTCGAGCCTCCGCGATACGAATCCTGAGATCCATCCGGGTGACATCATCGACATTCAGAAAGCGGGCGTCGTGTACGTTGTCGGCGAGGTGAACAAGCCGGGCGAGGTCTTCATTCCCGAAGGCGGATTGCGCCTTCTTCAGGCGCTCGCGATGGCGTCCGGCACGACGCGGGAAGCAAAGAGAAAAGAGCTTCAGCTGATCAGGCGCAAGGAAGGCACGGCGCAACCCGAGGTGATCACCGTCAGCTACGGAACGATCAAGAAAGGCGAAACCGAAGACATCATCCTTCAGCCGTACGATATTATCGAGGTCGGAAAGGCAAAAGAGAGCATCGGCGACATCTTCCTGAAGACGCTGACCGGCTTGCCGGGCCGGGTTCCGATTCCGATCCGACCGTTTTAACCGGTCATTTTCGCACCTTTGTAAACCGCAATCGGCGACCCTTTCGCGAGGAGAACCGAGTGCGGTTTTTGATTTGTCAGAAACGCGAACTTCTCGCCGTAAGTGGCTCCGAAATCGACGTCAATCCGTTCGTTCTTGACCGAGAACAATTCCCACGGCGGATGTTCGACCTTGTACTCGTCGGTTCGTCCGCCGCCGCGCTTCGTGTAACCCCAATAATGTTCAATGATGAATTCGCCTTCCGATCCGCTTCCGGGAACACCGAGTTCGCGGTCGATCTCCGCCGCGAATCCGTTGGCGTAACCCGCGCGTTTCCACCGGTATCCGACCTCGGATGAAGTGCGGGTATGGTCCATGGACCAGCATTCGTAAGGTTCGCCGTACAACACCCTCGCAACGGTCGCGATCGCCATCCGCGGCACGATCTCCTTGACGAAACAGACGCCGCGACGGACTTCGTCATCGGTCTCGCGACGGACGTAGAATCGCAGATTCACCTCTTCGAAGTTGATGTGGAACGGAACCGGGATTCCGAGCACGCGGGTGTTCAGAAACATGAACCCGACGAGGCTGACAAACAGTTTGCCGTCATGCAGGTCGAGCGACGTTCCCTCGGGAACACGATCGGCGAGAACTTCCGGGTCAACGACATAGTTCGCCATCAGCAGATCTTTCCATTCGGCGGTCAGGAATTTCTTCATATCATCATCCAAGTGTCCAAGTGGGACATCTCATATTGCCATATGTAATCAATTTCGAGGGAGGATCGGGTTTTGCAGTCCTGAAACCGACCGATACTGGCCGCGGATCAACGCGGAAATTCGCGGATACCATGCAGTTTTATCCGCGTTATCAGTGTCATCCGCGGCTGATTGTCGTGACGTGTAACTTGGGATCGATAGTCGCTCCGCTAAAGTATCAGTCTTTTGTCGCCGGCGCGGCGCGTGATCCGTTCACGGTCGAAGTACTC
>JAKOSS010000657.1 GCA_029777145.1 Acidobacteriota bacterium
ATGATCCGCAGCGAGAATGCCGATCAGACGATGGTCGCGGCGGCCGGATTCCTGACCCAGCAGGCGGTCAACGTCAGCCAGCAATTGAGTACGGACCCGACGCTCACCGTGACGTTTCCCGCGACGGCGCTCGGCAATCAGTTGAAGCAGGTTGCGAAGCTTCTGAAGTTCCGGACCTCGCTCAACATGTCGCGGCAGATCTTCTACGTCCAGTTGAACGGCTTCGACACGCACAGCAGTCAGATCGCCGGGCAGGGAAATCTGATGACGCAACTGAATCAGGCGCTCAAGGCGTTTTACGACGAAACGGTGGCGCAAGGGATAGATTCGCAGGTGACGACGTTCACGATGTCCGATTTTTCACGGACGCTCAATCCGGCCGGATCAGGCACGACCGCCGGTTCGGACCACGCCTGGGCCGGTCATCATTTTGTTCTCGGAGGCGCCGTCGCGGGCGGGAATTTCTACGGACGACCGACGGCGAACGGGAGTATCTTCCCGACGCTCGTCAACTCCGGCCCTGACGACATCAGCACGCGCGGACGTTTCGTGCCGACGGTATCGGTCGAGATGTACGCCGCGACACTTGCGCGCTGGTTCGGGCTCACCGAGGCCCAGCTGCCGTTGGTGTTTCCGTATATCAACAATTTTCCGATCTCTGATCTCGGATTCATGACCGTTTGATTCTCGCATCGCCCCTCAACCGGCGTTTCGGTACCGGCCGAACGTTGTGAACCCCCCGATTTCCGGAATACTCACAATCCAACCATTTGGTACCTGAGCAGGCAATCTGCGCGGTTTGAACAATACGCGTGCGATGTTGCCTGCCTCACAAGGAGCACACATATGAAAGACTGGACGATCATGATTTACATGGCCGGCAACAATAATCTGAGCGACGATATGGTTGCGGGTCTTAAAGGCATCGAGAAATGCACGACTATCGATGACGGACGCATTGCCGTCACGGCGTTTTATGACACGGCGGCGATCGGGATACCCGCGGCGCTTTGCGATTTCACCGACCGGCGTTTTGAGGAACCGGCGACTGAATCCGTATCGGTCAACTCAATTCGAAGGTTCATTGAGTGGTCCGTTCGCGATCGCGGACACGCCGCGCGGAATTACGCGATCATTTTTTCCGGACACGGCGACGGTTACCAGAAAGGCAATTTTCTCTGTGATACGAACGCGAGGACCTCGGTCCGCGTGGCCGATCTCGCGCAAATGCTCGGGGAACTGACCGCCGACGACCGCGATTCCGGCTACAGCCTCGGACAGAAGTTCGGCGTGATCGGCTTCGACAGCTGCGTCATGAACACACTCGAGGTTCTCCATGAACTCAAGGATGTGACCGCATTCGTCGTCGGATCGCAGGGGTTCGTTCCGAACGCCGGCTGGGACTACGGCGAGTTCTTCGAGCGACTTTCGGAAATGGGAACGAAGATCAACCCGCAGGCTATGGCTCAAACCATGTGCAAGTCGTTCATCGCCGCCAGTCGGCCGTTTGCGATGCGCAGCGGACGTTCGATCGACATTTCCGCGATCGATCTGCGTTCCGAAAATGAAGGAAGCGGATCGGGCGATTTCGATCGTATCGTCTCGGGCGTAGATCGTCTCGGACTGATGTTGGCCCACCTCGTCGCTGATCCGAGAACGCGACGGATCGCTGAAAGCGCAATTCTCGCGTCGCATTGGAAATGCCAGACGACCATCTTCGATCAGGCCGTCGATATCGCGGATTTCTGTACGGCGCTGAGAACGGAACTGGGCGCGCAGGCGGCCGAGAATCGAATTCTGATCAGGAGTTTGACGGATCCTGGGGTCGCCGCGACCTTGCGTTCGGAAAACAAGAAGATCGCGAAGATCAACGCGTTGTGCGAATCCATTGTCCAATGCGTGGGAAACGTCGCGAAATTCCACTCGCTCGGTCCCGAAATGCAGTGGGGAAGCGGAATCTCGCTCTATTTTCCATGGTCGTACCGCTCGTTTGAGCTTACCCGCGAGACTTACGCAGATTACTCGTTTGCGAGGTCAAATGACGCAACCGCGCCGTCCGGGTGGCTGGCGTTTCTCGAAGTTTATCTTCAACTCACGATGCGTCCGATACGCGCCGTCGAGAATTCCGGGAGCGGGGTCCATTTGCCGGATCGCGCAGCGGATCAGAGGCCGCATTCGCTTGTCGTTGTCGGGAACACGGCGACTGTCGCCGGCGCCGGGAAGTTCACGCCTCCGTATGTGAAGTTCACGCCTCCGTATGTGAAGTTCACACCTCCGTACGTGAAGTTCACGCCTCCGTATGTGAAGTTCACGCCGCCGTACGTGAAGTTCACGCCGCCGATCGTCAAGTTCACGCCGCCGTACGTGAAGCTGCAGACATCGAACGGCGGATTCGATTCGACCGGAATGGCAAACTTCGGGAGATTCAAGAACTTCCCGTGGCTTCCGATCGACTGGGACAGGTCAGATCCGGCGCTGGACGAGTGATTTGAAAATGGGGCCGAAATGCCATAGTCTGAAATCGCTCCATCCGACTATGCGCCTTGATCTTGCGATCGTTTTGATGTTCGTTACGGTCCTGTTGCGAATTTCCGCGTCAGGACAGGATCTCCCGCAATCGACACCGGACGAACTCGAGGCGCAGGCCCGTCATTCCGTTACACTTTGGACATTCGATGATTACAACCGCGCGATCGCGAGTTACGTGAAGGCGTCGGAGTTGCGCGATGCGCGCGGTGAGTTTGAGTTGGCCGCCGACGATCTGCTGGCGGCCGGACGAATTGCGAGTCGTCTCGAAGACCGGAGTCGCCGCGAAGGCATCACTGAGAAGGCACTCAGGTACGCCGCCTCCAAGGGATACACCGATCGCCGGATCAGAATCCTTGGGCAATTTGCACTGATGCGCATAAGTCGGCAGGACATCGCCGGCGCCCGTCGGATGATTGCCGAAGCAAAGACGTTGCAAACCGCCGCGACTGCGGCTCAGGCCCGTGGCGAACTTCTGTTTGCCGAAGGCGAAACGGAGTATTACGCCGGTAGTTTCCATCGGGCGGAAGAACTTTATGCGGCGGCGATCGAGCTGTTTGCGCAAAGCGGATCGAAGGAGTTCGAAGCGCGCGCCACACTTTCGCTCGGACAGTCCTACGATACGACCGAGAACTATGAACAATCTCTCCGCAATTTGAACCGTGCCCGTGACTTGTATTCTGAAATCGGCGACAGACGTGGTCTGACCTTCGTGAACATTGCCTTTGGCTCGGCGTTGATTCACTTCAAAGGACGGCAGGCGGCATTGGACAGTTGCGAGGCCGCCGAGAGGTCGTTCCCCGAAAATGTTGATCCGATTTGGCGCGCGACTCTGTACGCGACCGAAGCCTACGTGTATTCCGTTTACGGAGATTTGCGGTCAGCCATTGCTTTTCAAATGAGAGCGCGCGAGATCTTCAAACGGGAGGAAATGCCCCTGGGCGTTCTTGGAAGCACGGCATCTATCGGTTCCTACTATCTTGGACTCGGCCAGCCGCCCCAAGCCAAGAAGTGGTTTCGCGAGGGCGTTCAACTCGCCGCCGACCTTGGCTCGGATTTTTGGCGGGCCGTTTCGCTTTCGAATCTCGGATCAGCCGAACTTGCCGATTCAGACCTGACTTCGTCGGAACGTTCGATCGATGTCGCGCTCCCGCTCCTCGAAAAAACCCGCGCTCTCCGTTGGATCGTCCAGGCGAGAAGCGCGCTGGCGACGATCAAGTTGAAAAACGGCGATTTCCGCGCAGCCCGAGCCAACCTTGATCAGGCGCTCGCGATCGCCCGGAAGACCGGTGATGAATTCGCGGAGTCGGCGGTACTGTTGCAAGTCGCACGGCTTGAGATGGCGGAAAGCGGTCCCGAAGCGGCGCTTGAACCGGCGACGCGTTCGGTCGAAATTACGGATTCGATGGTGAACGACGTGTTGAGCGACAAACTCCGGATGAGTTTCGTCTCTAACATTTACGAACGCTACGAGTTTCTGGTGGATGTTCTGATGCGTTTGCACGAGAAGGATCCGAAACGCGGTTACGACCGGGAGGCGTTGCGTGTGAGCGAGGAATCGAGGGCGCGCGTTTTCCGCGAAACGATGGCGCTCTCGATCACCGGGGAACACGGAGGATCTGACTCGCTGCACGTCCGCGAACGCGATCTGCGCGCGACGATCAGCACTCTCGTGGATAAGGTTTCGGATCTGCGGGCCGGAGATGGTCCGTCGGAGACGATTGAAAGGGTTGAGCGCGAGATCAGCGACCGCCGATTGGAGTTGGAATCGGTCACGGCCGAGATCAAGCGCGATAGTCCGTTGCTTGCGGCGATTCGTGATCCGGGCCCGTTCGACGTCGATCGCTTCAGAGAGCAATCGCTTGACGATCGGACCGCGGTGCTTGAGTTCCTGATGGGCGAGGATCACGGCTTTCTTTGGGTGATCACCAAGGACTCAGTGACGTCGATCAAGATCCCGGCGAGGCGCGAGATCGACGCGCTTGTCCGGCGATTCCGAAAAGCGGTTGCGGATTATCCGCTCCGCCCGAACGATACGATCGACTCGTACAACGCGCGGATCAACGCCGGACGCGCGGAGATCGCCGAGGTTTCGGACGAGATCGGGAAATTGCTGCTTGATCCGGTAAGCGACCTGATCGCGAACAAACGTTTGATCGTCGTGCCGGACGGCGCGCTCCACTATTTTCCGCTGGGTTCCGCGACCTTGTCCGGCTCGTCCCAGCGGATTCCGTTGATCGAAAGCCACGAGCTCGTGTACGAGCGCTCGGCAAGCAGCCTTCAGTCGCTTACTGAGCTGGCACGCCCGTCGGGTGTGGGCCTGAAGGACGTGCTTTTGATCTCCGACCCGGTTTTCGAGCTGAACGACCGTCGCTTCGGAGACGATCGCGACGGACTGAAAGAGGATTCACTGGGGTCACTGACGCGGCTCGCCGGTACGGAGCGTGAACGGGCGGCGGTGCGGAAGGCGCTGAACGTGCGCGACGAGTTTGATCTGACAGGATTTCTGGCGACGCGCGAGGAACTGTTCAAAGCCGAACCGTCCGGCTTCAGGATCCTCCATTTCGCGACGCACGGTATTGTCGACGAATCGAATCCCGACCGGTCGGGAATTGCGCTGACGCGGTTCGATCGCGACCGCAATCCGATCGAATCGACGCTCTGGCTCGGAGATATTCAGGGTTTCCGACTGAATGCCGATCTCGTCGTTCTCAGCGCATGCGAGACGTCGGTCGGAAGCGATTTCCGGGGCGAAGGTCTCGAGAGCCTTGCGGGCGCTTTCGAAGCTGCCGGCGCGAGAGTCGTGGTTTCCAGCCTATGGCCGGTCGATGACAACGCGACGCAGAAACTGATGGAGATCTTCTATGGAAACCTCACAAAACGGGGGATGAATGTCGCCGAAGCGATGCGGGACGCGAAGGTGCGCTTGCGGGCTGACGAGCAATTCGAATCGCCGTATTACTGGGCCGGATTCACGGTTCAGGGCGACCTCGATCTCAAGCTGAATTTGCAGCAAACC
>JAKOSS010000658.1 GCA_029777145.1 Acidobacteriota bacterium
ACCGACAAGGCCGAAGCCCTTCGCACGGAGGCGCTCGGCGCCGCTTCGGCAATCTAACCGGATTTGGGAATTCGGATTTGGGATTTGGGATTTGGTTGTATAGGCCTGCGGTTCGTTTTCCAGATCCCGAATCACGGATCATTCGCCCCGACTCTGTCCGGGCTGTCAATTGGGACAAACCACATCCGAAATCACCAATCCCGCATCCCAAATTGTTTTTATGGCTAAAGAAGGATTTTCAATGGAATACGACATCAAAGACATCAACCTTGCCCCGCAAGGAAAGCAGCGCATCGAATGGGCCGATCGCGAAATGCCGGTCCTGAGGCTGATCCGCGAGCGATTTGAGGCTGAAAAGCCGCTTGCCGGCATCAAGCTCGTCGCCTGCGCGCACATCACCACCGAAACCGCGAACCTGGCGCGCACGCTGCAGGCCGGCGGCGCCGAGGCGATCCTGATCGCTTCCAACCCGCTTTCGACGCAGGACGACGTCGCCGCGTCGCTCGTCGCCGACTGGGGCATCCCGGTCTTCGCGATGAAGGGCGAATCGACCGAGACCTACATGCGCCACGTTCGCATGGCGCTCGATTCGAACCCGAACATCATCATCGACGACGGTTCGGACGTCGTCGCGACGATGCTCAAGGAAAAGCCGGAGCTCGCGAAAACGATCATCGGCACGACCGAGGAAACGACGACCGGAATCGTTCGTCTCAAAGCGATGGTCAACGCGGGCGTCCTTTCGTTCCCGTCGATCGCCGTCAATGACGCGCAGACCAAGCATTTCTTCGACAACCGTTACGGAACCGGCCAATCGACGCTCGACGGCATCATCCGCGCAACCAACATCCTGCTCGCCGGCAAGACATTTGTTGTCGTCGGCTACGGCTGGTGCGGCAAAGGCTGCGCGATGCGCGCCCGCGGTTTGGGAGCGAACGTCGTCGTCACCGAAGTCGATCCGATCAAGGCGATCGAAGCGGTGATGGACGGCATGCGCGTCCTGCCGATGTCGGAAGCCGCGAAGATCGGCGACTTCTTCGTCACCGTAACAGGCAACCGCCACGTGATCGACCGCGAGCACTTCGCCGCGATGAAGGACGGCGCGATCGTCGCCAACAGCGGGCACTTCGATCTCGAGCTGAACCTCGACGCCCTGCGCGAGATGTGCGAACCGGCGGCCCATCGCCGTCCGTTTGTCGAGGAATACAGCTTCAAGGACGGCTCGAAGAGCGTCATCGTCCTTGGCGAGGGACGTCTGATCAATCTCGCGGCGGCCGAAGGCCATCCGGCGAGCGTGATGGACATGTCGTTCGCGAACCAGGCGCTGTCGGCCGAATATCTCGTCAAGAACCACGGGACGCTTCCGGCCGGTGTGCATGTCCTGCCGTCGGAGGTCGACCAGGAGATCGCGTCGCTCAAGCTCCGCGCGATGGGCGTTTCGATCGACGACCTGACCCCGGAAATGCTCGAGTACATGTCGAGCTGGGAAACCGGAACCTAAGTTTTTGCATAACTTTAGCGATCAAGGCCCGCGTTTGCGGGCCTTTCCATTTGGGAATTGGGATGTCCGATTGGGGATGTTTGGAGTTCCGCCTTCAGGCGGCCCCTTTCCATTTTGGATTGCGGATGTCGGATTGCGGATGTTTGGAGTTCCGCGTTCAGGCGGCCCCTTTCCATTTGGGATTGCGGATGTCGGATTGCGGATGTTTGGAGTTCCGCCTTCAGGCGGCCCTGACGATTTTGGATTTTTGATTTTGGATTTTCGATTGCGGATTTCGATTTCCTGCAACCAACGACTGCTTTCAACACCGGATGCAAATCTCAACGAGTCGCGTCAGCGACGGCATCCTTTAGCCGTGGGCGTGAGCCCACGGAACATTGCCCAACAGATTCCGGAGTCGCGTCAGCGATGGCACTATGGAACTCGCACGCCGCGCTACGAAATCATTCAATAAACCGGAAATCATCGATGGTCGCCTTATACCGCCCATGCTCAACTCCCTTTTCGATGATCGCAAAAGCCTGAGGGTAGCCGGACTCCTCATTAAACTTGCATCTTACTTCATTCGTCTCGGTCGCTTTCGAAAGTAGCTCGAAAATCCGGTCGAGGGTGTTGACCGATCTGTAAAGGTCCGGTGCCGGAGACGTTGGATCATAAATCGGTCGGAGCAGAGCGACCTCGTTGTTTTTCACCGTAATTCGAACGGTTGGAATAGGACTGAAGCCAACCGTTTCCGTGGCGAGAACATATTCGTAATTGGGCTTCTTTTTTGAAAGCCAGACCTCGCGATAATGTTCAAGATTCGACTTGTCGGTTCGGATCAGCCCATCATGGTCCGGTGTGTCTTGTACGATTACGGGATCGGCGGCGGGTACCGCACGATTCCGGCAGCTGAAAAC
>JAKOSS010000659.1 GCA_029777145.1 Acidobacteriota bacterium
CCCGAGCCGTCCTCGTCTTCGACGAACGGGACCGTACGTGCCTTTTTCGGACGTTCGGCGGCGATCTCCTTCGCCCGCGCGAGGATGCCTTCGTATTTCTCGACGATCGCATCGGTCATCGATTTGAGATCGTCCTCGGTGATCACGCCTTCGCGAATGAGTTGTTCGGCATAGAGATGACGCGTTCCCGGATGGGCTTTCACGCGCGCGTACATCAGCGGCTGGGTGTAGCTCGGCTCGTCGCCCTCGTTGTGGCCGAGCCGGCGGAAACCGACGAGATCGAGCACGACGTCCTTGTTGAATTTTTGGCGGTACGCGAGCGCGATCTGGATGACGCGGAAGGCCGCCTCCGGATCGTCGCCGTTGATGTGAAAGATCGGCGTCTGCGTGATCTGCGCGGCATCGGTCGAGTAGATCGAAGAGCGCGACATTTCCGGCGAAGTCGTAAATCCGATCTGATTGTTGATGACGAGATGGATCGTGCCGCCGGTGCGGTATCCGGTCAGATTCGCGAGCTGCAGGGTTTCCATGACGACGCCCTGACCGGCAAAAGCCGCGTCGCCGTGCATCAGGACCGGCAGGATCTTGTCGAACGCGACCTCGCGGGGTTCGCCCTTCGCGTTGCGCAGTTCGTCCTGCCTGGCGCGCGCCATGCCTTCGACGACCGGGTTGACGAATTCGAGGTGCGACGGATTGCACGACAATTCGATCCTGATCTCGTTGCCGCTCTTTGTCACCCGCTTTCCAACCGCGCCCTGATGATACTTGACGTCGCCCTCATCGGCAGGGAAATTCGGGTGTGACGAGCCTTCGAAGATCGTGAAGATGCGTTCCGCCATCGAGTAGTCGACGATGTTCGACAGCACGTTGAGCCGGCCGCGATGCGCCATGCCCATGTAGATCTCGTTGACGCCGTGAGCGGACGCCAGTTCGACGAGCTGATCGAGCATCGGAATGACCGTTTCGCATCCTTCGAGCGAAAACCGTTTCTGGCCGAGATACTTCTTGTGCAGGAATTGCTCGAATTGCTCGGCTTCGATGAGTTTCGAAAGCAGCGCCTTTTTGGTTTCGCCCGGCAGCGGTTCGGTATCGACGAACGCCGTGCGGACCTGAAGCCTGATCCAGTCCTTCTCTTCCTTGCTTTGAATGTGGCGATATTCGGTTCCGACCTTTCCGCAATACGCCTTTTGCATGATCTCGAGGATCCGGCGCAGAGTTGCGGTCTTCTCGTCATGCAGTCCGCCGGTGATGAATTCGCGGTCGAGATCCCAGATCGTCAGGCCATAATTCTCAAGCTCGAGCTCGGCGGCGCGATACGAGGTCATGTCGAGCGGATCGATATCGGCGAGCAGGTGTCCGCGGATGCGGTAGGCGTTGATCAGTTGCAGAACATTTGCCTGTTTCTCGGCCTGTTCGCTTGCATGTTCGCCCCCGAAAAGCGACGGATTGAAGTCCTCGGCCCAGCGCATCGGCGGATAATGGATGCCGAGATCGCTGAAGACCTCGTCGTAGAAGGCGTTCTTTCCGACAAGGAATTCATGGATCCGCGCGAGGAACATGCCGCTTTCCGCTCCCTGAATGACGCGGTGATCGTACGTCGACGTCAACGTGATCGTCTTCGAAATCCCGAGCTGCGACAGCGCCGCCGGAGTCATCGCCGAATATTCCGCGGGATATTCGATCGCGCCGGTGGCGATGATCGCGCTTTGACCCGACATCAGCCGCGGATTCGACGCGACGGTTCCGATCGTTCCCGGATTCGTTAGCGAGACCGTCGTGCCCTGAAAGTCCGCTATCTCAAGCTTTCCGTCGCGCGCTTTCGCGACAGTCTCGTTGTAGGCGGCAAAGAACTGGGCGAAATTCATCTTTTCGCAGCCCTTGATGTTCGGCACGAGCAGGCTCCGCGAGCCGTCCCTCTTCTCGACGTCGATCGCGATGCCGAGATTGATCGAGTTGTTTTCAAGGCGTGACGGCTTGCCGTCAACGATCCCGAAGCCGTGGTTCATGACCGGCATCGCCTTGATCGCCCGAACGATCGCCCAGGCGATGATATGCGTGAACGAGACCTTGCCTCGTCCTGACGCTTTGAGGTGAGTGTTGATCTGGATCCGGTTTTCCTCGAGGACCTTGACCGGAATGTTGCGGACGCTGGTCGCCGTCGGGACGGTCAGCGAGGTTTCCATGTTCTCGACGATCTTTTTCGCCGGGCCGATGATCGGCTTGACGGTCGTGTCGGGACCGATGGCGATTTCGGATTTC
>JAKOSS010000660.1 GCA_029777145.1 Acidobacteriota bacterium
GCCGGAACCGAGTACGCACCCTGCGTCTCGATATAAAGATGTTCTTGCCCGCCGGACCTCGTTTTTCCCTCGAAAATATGCGCGCAGGATGCAAACGCTTTGTCGGAGTCACCCAACTTGAACTGCTTTGGCGCGGCGATGAGGCTGTTTTTGGCGAATGCGTCACATTCGTCGGTGATCGCTTTTAGCGGCTCGATCTCGGCGGTTATGAGTTTTGCCGCGGCGCGCGCCTGTTCGTCGGATTCGGCGAACACGATCGCGATCGGCATTCCGCAAAAATGCACCTCGTCGTCGGCAAGCAACGGTTCGTCAGGCAGGATCCCGCCGATTTGATTCTCACCGACAAGATCGCCTGCGGTGATCACGCGAACAACGCCCGGAGCGGATTCGGCGGCGCCCGTGTTTACGGACCGCAATTTTCCGTGCGCGACCGGCGAGTCGAAGACGCAGGCAAAAAGCGTCCCTTCGACGACCGGAATATCGTCAAGATAGACCGATTCGCCGCGGACGTGGGATTTTGAGTCGAGGTTCTTCATTTTAAGTAGTCAGTAGGCGGTAGACAGTGGATTTGCGATTTTCGATTTGCAATTTGCGATCGCGCAAAATCAGACTCGGCCTCACTGCTCACTGCTCACTGCTCACTGCTCACTGCTCACTGCTCACTGCTCACTGCTCACTGCTCACTGCTCACTGCTAGAACTTGATCCGGTATTGAACCTTGAAGTTGCGGCCGGCGCCGTCGATTCCCCAACTTGGCTTCCTGTTGTAAGCATCGAGAATGTTCTCGATGCTCCAGAAGATGTCCGAGCGCTCTCCGAGTTTGAATCCCCCGCGGATGTTGAGCAACGCATACGACGGCAGATACGTGAACAATTGTCCGGAATTCACTCCTACGCCGAGAACGCGATCCTGGACCTGAAGCAGTGTTTCGCCGGTCGCCAGAAGGATCGTCTCATCGCCGGTTCCGCACGTGCCGTCCGGGTTGTTCGTCAGACCGCGAACGCACGCTCCGCGACGGAAAAAGTTCTGGATCTGGGATCGCGATCTTGGAGCGCCGGTGCGCCGGTCGCTGAGATCGAGGGTCGACAGTCGATCCTGTTTCTGCGCGAGGTTTGAAAAGACCTCGAACCACATATACGGCCGCGGGCGATACCGCAAGCTCACGAGACCTTGCGGCGGCGGCGTTCCGCCTTCAATGTTCGGCGGCAGTCCGGTTTCCTCATCTTCCGAGCGGATAAAGGTGTAGTTGCCGCGAAGCTCGAGTTGATCTGTGAGCCTTGCTTCGAATTCGTATTCGAAGCCATAGACCTTGGCCGACGTGAAATTGCTCCTGACGAGAACCGGCGCCGACGAAAGCGCCACGAAAACCGTCCCGTTCGGACGCTGGCTGATGATCTGCTGATCGCCGAGGAACTGTCCGACCGCGCCTTGCGGAAGTATCAGCGCCTGCTTTGTGATTGTGTCCTTCAGCTTCAAATAGAAGAAGGTGAAATCGGTGTCGAACCGCTTGTTTGCGTAGCGTGCGCTGACATCGAAACTGTCGGAATACTCCGAGCGCTGCTTCGAAACAGGAATTCCGGTCGAAACGGCGTCGGCACTGGCATCGTTGCCGATCGTCCCGCCGAGGTTGATCGCCGAGGTGTAATCGACTTCAAATCCGTCGCCGGTCAGCCCGAGTGTTCCGAGGTCGGTCATGCTCGGGTAGCGGAATCCGTGCGTGTAATTGAACGCCAGATTGAATCCCTTTGCGATGCGTCCGACAAGGCCGATCCGGCCCGAAAAATCGGCTACCCGCAGCGAGTCGTCCTGCCAGAGCCGTGCACCGCCGACAACGGGACTGGCGTTGCCGTACGCACGGTACGACCCGACGTTATAGCGAAGCGCGCCGCTGAATCGCAGCCGGTTCGGGATCGCTTCCCACGCATCCTGGACGTAAAGACCTGAGGTGATGAAGTGCGACTCGTCCGGAACGCGCGGACGTGAAAGCACGAATGTGTTGTTCGCCGGATTGAACGTGAACGCCGGAGAATTGATCTTTTCGAAGTAGTAGTCGCCGCCGATCAGGAACGAATTGCGCTTCGGCAATTGCTTGTCGAGAAAGAAGCTGAATCCGGTCACAGACGTGCGTTCGTACTGATGCGTGATCGTCCCGAGCGGATTTCCCTGTCCGCCCTGGTTGACTCGTTCCTCGCGCTGGCTATTGTACGAGACCGTGAACGACGCATCGTCGAAGATGCCGAAATTTTGCTTGATATAGCGGACGTAGCCGAAATCGAGCATCAGATTCCGGAGATCGGCGATCAGGTTCCCGTCGCCGCCAAGCAGCTGGTCATAGCGCTTCCCGCCATCCTGCTGGTTTCGGTTGTATTTGACGATGAAAGTCTGATCCGGACTCGGCGAGTAGTTGAACCGAACACCGCCGCCGTACTGACCGAATTCGGTGTCCGGCAATCGATCGCCAAGAACGCTCGAAGGCAGTCCCAGAAATCGCGACACCGCCGCATGGGAATCGATCCCGTCGGCCGCGCGGTAGGTTCCGACCCGACGGCCGCCGATCGTTACGCTTCCGCCAAGTTTTGATGTTCCGTAACTGAAATTCAGAGAGCCGAAATAACTTCGATCGGCAGTTGCGAAGCCGGTGATGAAATCGCCGTGAAATTCGTTTTGATCCGAGTTGAAACTCGGGATCCGGCTCACGAGATTGACGGTTCCGCCAAGCGAATCCGAGCCGTACTGGGCCGAGCTCGCACCGCGAAGGATCTCGACGGCTTGGAGTCCGTAAGGATCATTGAGATTCAAGAACGTGTTGATTCCGCCTCGTTGCGCCGAGTTCGTGTACCGAACGCCGTCGACATAGACCGAGACGTTCTTGCCGGTCAATCCGCGGACAAAGATGCCGCCGATCGTCGGACTCGTACGTTGGAGCGAAACACCGACTTCCTCGTCGGCGACTTGAGCGAGGACCGTCGGTGCTTTTTGCGTGATCTCGTTCGTCCCGATCAGTGTCAGCGCCTGGGGAACATTATCCCGATTCTCCGCGCGGCCCGTTTCCGCAGTCACCGTCACCCGGGCCTCGTTGACTTGAAGAATCGCCTCGATCGTTTGCGGCGACGTGAGCGACAGTTCGTAAGGTGCGAATCCCGGCTGGATGATACTCAGTTCACAGTCGCGGCCAACCTCGAGAAAAATGAACTCTCCGGTGGTCGATGTCGTCGTCGTCCGCCGGAGTCCGTCAGCGCAACTCACGGTGACGTTCGCGCCCACGACAACCGCGCCGTTCTGATCCTTCACAGTTCCCTTCACGGGAGGATCACCTTGGGCAAGCAACGTTGTGACCGAAACGGCAAGCAACAAAAAAAGCGATCCGAACAATCGGACCAATACGTGTTCCTGGTTGTGCATACGTAAGAATGACGTCTCAACGCAGGTGAGACGTAACGATGATGATAGGGTCGAACGCGTTTTTACTACCAATCGTCGTACTAACCCGCCGGTTGAATCAGACCGCGGCATTCGCCGAATCCGATACGGCGGAAACCGTCGCGCTCGCAAAAGCCCTTCATGATGATCTCGTCACCGTCTTCGAGAAACCGTCGGATCTCGCCCGTCGGCAGTTCGATCGGCTCGGATCCCCGCCACGTCAATTCCAGCAAACAACCGCGTTGATCCTTCCCGCGGCCCGAAACGGTTCCCGTCGCGAGCAGGTCGCCGCGCTGCAGATTGCATCCGTTCGACGCATGATGGGTCAGCATCTGGCCGATCGTCCAGTAGAGATCCTTCATGTTCGACCGCGACAGCAAGAACGGCTCGATCATCTCCGCGCGCATCTTTTCGGTTTGAAGGTAGACTTCGAGGTTGACATCAAAACCGCCGCGACTGAGATTGGCTTCGCCGGCAAGATGAGCGAGCGGCTGAGGATCACCCGGTTCGCGTTCGAACGCCGGAACACGGAACGGCTCGAGCGCCTCAAGAGTGACGACGAACGGCGAAACAGACGTTGCGAAATTCTTCGCGAGAAACGGCCCGAGCGGCTGGTACTCCCACGCCTGAATATCGCGGGCCGACCAATCGTTGACGAGGGAAAGCCCGAAGATGTGATTCTCCGATTCCTCGATCGGGATTGACGTTCCGAGCTCGTTTCCGCGGCCGACGTAGAACCCGACTTCCATTTCGTAGTCGAGATTGCGGCACGGAATGAAGACCGGAGGATTGTCGGCATCGGCACGGTTCTGACCCTTTGGACGCCGGATCTCGGTGCCTGAGAGAACGATCGACGAAGCGCGTCCGTGATATCCGATCGGGATGTACTTGTAGTTCGGAAGCAGCGGATTGTCGGGCCGGAACATCGCCCCGACGTTCGTCGCGTGAAAGATCGAGCAGTAAAAGTCGGTATAGTCGCGGATCTCGAACGGCAAGGCGAACTTGGCGGTCGCGAGCGGAGTCAGGAAGTGATCGCGTATCAGGTTCCGTGTCGACTCTTTTGCGTTCTCCGACAGCGCGTCGATGATCACCGTCCGGGCCTTATGGCTCGCCGCCAGATCAAGGTCGACGCGTTCGTAACCGTCGGCGCCGAACGAGTTGTAAAAGGGCTCGAAGTCGAGGATGAAGTCGCCGACGGCAATTCCGATCTGAACGTCGTTGCCTCGGTAAAAGCGACACACCGGAAGGTTCTGAAGCGGGAATTCGGCATCCGGCCGGTTCGCCGAATCTATCCAGCTCCGAAGATTGGAATCGTGGGTCTCGTTGATCATATAAAACGCGGCAGCTCGTGTTTTGTGACCCGAGAAATTCGAGTCGGAGTCTGATGTCAGCACTGCCCATGCATGTCAAAAGTTTACCACGAACGGATTGCCAAGTCGGGCTTCCGGGAACCGGTGTTTATGAGCAGCGAAGCGGGCACTTTCTGCACGCCTTACCCTTTTTGTATTTCTTGCAGCACTTCTTCTTTACTTTCATAAATCATACGACAGTGAATGTCGTTTTCAATAACGTAATTAATTGAAGTGCGGGTTGTCAATTTAAGTTAGCAGGAGCGAGCGCGGGAGATGAGGCAGCGGATCACGACGTTTTCCAAAAATGTGCGTGATCCGCACTTTCGACTCATCAGTTCTGATCGGTTTCCGCGCCGTATGAAATAAGAAGCTGGCGGATCTCCTGGCCGGCGGCGAAATCGACGGCAGTCTCACCGGCGTCGTCACGGAGGCGCGGATCGGCGCCCGCGAGCAGCAGTGCGCGAACGTTCTCAAGGTTTTCCCCGAAGGCCGCCTCCATCAGTGCGGTCCGTCCGTCGGCATTCTTCGCATTGAGGTCGCTCGTGTTGCGGATCAACACTTTCAAGACCTTTGCATCGACAATTCCCGCGACGGCGATGAGTGCATTCTCTTTCGTGTCAGCGATCAGGTTCGCGTCGGCGCCGTACTTGAACAGCAATTCGACGAGTTCCGTCGACGAATCCTCGTCGATCTTCATCAGCGGAGTCCGATTATCGCCGTCTCGCGCGTTGACGTCCGCACCCATTTCGAGAAGCATCCGGACGATCTCGGAATTGCCTCTTTCGACCGCGACAAAGAGCGGCGTCTCGCC